>DEAY01000194.1:0-3539 GCA_002348345.1 Verrucomicrobia bacterium UBA2970 | reverse complement strand
GAGGAGCAGCATCCATCCGATCAAGCGGCGAACCCCTTCGAACAAGGTGATGAGGAGAACAGCCCCTGCCAGACGATCAATTCGAAGGACATCGTCGATCCCCTCCATTCGCTCGGTTAGGCGCTTACCTTGGGTGAGGTAGTAGAGGAGAACGCCGGTGACCGCGAGGGTCAGAGTGGCATCAATGGTCCGGGAGAGGAATGCCAGTTTGCTCGGGCTGCCCAAGGGGCGGGTCAGAAGGAGGGTCAAGAGAGCGATCGCGAGATGAACCGGGCGATCGACCAGCGGCATTTGGGGGTAAAAGAGAACGGTGATCTGGAGGCTGATCCAGACCAAGCCAATTCCGGCTAATGTCCGTTGCCGCCATTGAGCCGGTTCGGTCATGCGTTGCAATGGGAGAGCGCGCGGCGATTCGAATGGAGATCAATTGGAAGTCAGCCAACCTTTTTCCCGGTAGTAGCGCTCGGCACCAGGGTGGAGGGGGATCCCGTTATGCTCCGGTTTCCAAGCCTGGGTGGGGTCGAACTGCGCCCAGGCCTTGTGGGCCTGGGCCATTCGTTCCGGATTCTCGCAAATCGTCTTGGTGATGAGATAGGCCTGATCATTGGAGAGTTTGGCGTTGGCGATGAGGAGCGTTCCAAGATCGACTGAGGGGGTCGGTTCGTCCTGGCCTTTGAAGGCTTGTGGAATGGCGCTTGGTGTGAGGCCCCGCTCAGTGAGAAAGTCGATGGTTTGCTGCGGAAGCGCAAGAAAGCGGACGTTGCCGGTCAAGGCAATCTCCGTGACCGTCGGGTGTCCCAGGGGAACCGCGTCAAAATAGAGATCGGCGCGACCGTCCCGGATAATGGCGGGGGTTTGCTTGGGATCGACCTGAATGATCCGGCCTCGATTGGATTGGATTTGCTGGCGATTGGTTCCCAGGGATTCAAAGACCAGATCGGCAATCACGGGAACCGTGCTGCCGCGAGGTTTCATCACGATTCGAATCGGTTGTTTGGAGGTGAGAATCTTCTCCAGCGTGTCATTGCCGGTTCGCTTGATGTAGTCTTCTCGAACCATGGCGCAGAACCAGACGGAATTGAGTCCGCCCGCGAGCGCTCGGATATTCCGCTGCGCTTTGTTCCGATAGATGTCGGGATGTCCTTCGTAGGCCCAACGACTGGTGACGACGTTGGCAATGCCAATCGCTGCCTTTCCCGAGTTGACAGTAATCGGGTTCCCCACGCCCCCTCCCTTGGCAATTACCTCCACCCGGGTTCCCTGGGGGAGTTCCGGCGAGAGGAGTTGGTAGAGCGTCGCACCGAAGACATACCAGGAGGTTCCCAGACGCATGGTCGCAATCTTGATATCCGCGGCGGCCAGGTGATCCACCTTGAACGCCGTCCACGCCAAGCACAGGACGAGCGCCGCGGTGTTTCGGGAAAGTTTCATTGCGAGCATCTAATCCAAGAGTGTCCTCCCTTGTCAATGGTTCGGTGAGGGGTCGGTGCTTGCGGGTCGCAGAATCAGCGTTCCCGGGTGAAATGAGTCAAGGAGGCGGGAAGGCTTCCCCCGAGGCCGTTCTTCCGGCCAGGGGTCATGGTGAGTCCCCTGGTTCCTCAGGTTCTGCTTGAGGCGGAATGGTGATCCAAATGGAAGGGGTTTCCGTGGTCACCAGATCTTCAAATCCACCCGGAACCCCGTTGTTGACCGAGACCCCCAGGAAGGTGGCTGGGACCAGTTGTTGGCTCTGGGTGGAGGGGGTTGTCGAAACCAGGGACGTCTCTCCGAGAAAGGGAGGGGCATCGGCCCGGGTAACCAGTTGGAGGGTGGTTTGTTTACCGGAACTCTCGGACAAGCCTCCGCTTTGGGTGATCGTCACCGGAAGATTTCTGAATTTGAATTGGAGGGGGGTGTTGTGTCCGTTGATTCGAGCGATGGAGATGGAGACGTCGTTGGTGCTTCCGGGGTTGAGAATGAATTGGCTCTCGTTGAGGGTTGCGATGAAATCGGGGTGGGATTCGATGACGCTCAGACGGTAAACGTAGTTGGCGGCTCCATTTTCCAGAAGATTGCCGATCCGAATCAGGTAGGGCCCGCTCTTTTCCGGTGTCCAATTCAGTTTGGCGTCTTGACCGGGCCCGGAGTCATCGTCCCGTTTGATGAGACTGCCATCGAGGTGCTCAAGCGCGATCCAAGGATCGAATTGGTGGATCGGAGCATGGCCGGAAACCGTGAAGGTGTAAGGGGTGTTCTGGACCAGATCCACCTGGTAGGAATCCTCCTCATGGTCCGTCTCGACTTGGCCAGTGACCGAGCCCGGTACGGGAAGCAACTGCGTTGATTCTGTTGAGCGCTCTCGATCTTCGGGGTGTGGACTCAGCGCGACTTCAAAGGGTTTGGGAGAGCCATCAAGGGCAATCTTCCAGACCGATTCCCCGGATTTGGCCGAGGAATGAGGCAAACCCGCGGGTCGCCTCCATCGGTCCGAGGGGAGGTTCCAACCGACGAGTGAAAGGCTCTCGGTGGTGGAAGGATGGGCTGCGAGGGGAATCGTATGATGAACGTAGGGACCGGCATCGAGGCGAACGCGATAGATGAAGTTCTTGCCTCCGCCGAGTCGAATATCCGCTTTGGCCGGATACTCAAAACCCATGACCTGGAACGTGTAGAGTCCCGACTCGGGAGCCTGGCAGGTGAGAAACGGATCGAGGTGGTGGTAGTCGTGATTCAACGCAATCTTGGTGCCCTGCGGATCGACGAGCTGCATCAACAGATCCACATTGGATTGCAGTCGGTAAGCAAAGGCCTCGGCGATGAGCCACTGCCCCTTTTCAAGAGGAATCTGATAGGAGTCGGAATCCCCGCCTCGGTTCAGGCGTCCATTGAGGACGGTTGGCAGTTCCTGGACTTGATTGCTGTCCTGGGAGCGGTCGTTGGGTTCGGATTCGAGGAGTTCCGAAAGAGGAGAAACCAGGAAAAAACGAGGTCGGGCGGCGCCAAACGAATTATAGAATCTCAGAAGTTTGGGGCCTGGAGCCGTGTCGGGATCGACCCGCACCTTTGCTTTTCCTTGATCGGACAGGAATTCGATCGATAGGCCTGGATCGCTGACCCATACGCTCGGGGGCCACGAGTCGAACTCGCCGATGAGTTCGATGGATGTGGTTGATCCGAGGGTCGCTCCGGAGGGGTAAATATGATCGACCACCGGTGCAGTGCTTGCGTCGAGAGAAGGGCACAAGCCGGTGGTCAACAAAGCAAGCGTTATGGTTCTCCTGAGCGCCTTGATGACACCATCTTAAGCCCGTGCTTGCTCGTCGTCACGGTGAATTGTTGGGGCGGGAGTCCGCTTTTGTCGTTTTGTCTCCGATTCCGATGAGGAGACGCCAAAACCGAACCACCGTTCTCAAGGGGCCTCTTTTCTCTTGTTGGATCCGAAGGAGCTTGGCAGGGTTCAAAAGACGCATTTCCGATCTTATGCTGAGACGTGGGACCATGATCCTTTGGACCCTTTTGGGGGGAGCGAATCTGACGGGCGAGGTTTCGGATCCCGCCGA
>DEAY01000249.1:7205-10615 GCA_002348345.1 Verrucomicrobia bacterium UBA2970 | reverse complement strand
CGACTGGTGACCGACTGCACCCCTCTCGACGAGGCCGCCGATTGCACGGACCAAGGTCTCCTGGAGGTCCAAAGGACTCAAGGCCCCTCCCCGGGCCGATGGGTCCTCTATTATTCATTGGCGACCCTCCCGCTGTTCGGAATCGGACAGTTCTTTCTCAGCCAAACCGCTTCCGCTCCCTCCGAATCAGGATTCCACATGCTGGTCACCTACCTCTGCGCAGCCGCCGGCCTGTTGCTGACCACCAGCTTGATGGGGCTTCGCCGTTACCTGCGCCAACGCTCCATCAAGATGCCAACCATGATCGCTCGCCAATGGATGACCTCGGGAGCTCGTATGGTGCTCCTTGTTTTTATCCTCGCGCTCCTGATGCCCCGACCGGGAGTAGGGCAAGCTTGGATGGGTCTCAATTCAGAAGTGGATCACGTCCTCCAAACGGCCTCCCGATGGGCGCTCCGATTCAACGCACCGGGAACGGGACCGGGTCGAAAAGGAATGACGGCAGAATCCGACTCAGGGGAGAATGCCGATCGCCCCCAACCAAGCAACGCTTCGTCGGCGCAACCGCCGGCATCCGAAGCCAAGGCCCGTCCCTCGGCGGCCCAGACATTGCCTGCCTCAGCCCCCAACGACCGTTGGCAGCGCGGCCTTCGATTCGCCCTTTATTTCGCCCTCTTGGCTGCCCTCCTCATCCGGTATCGCCATCCGATTCTCTCCACTCTGGCCAGCCTATGGCATCTCTTGAAGGATCTGTTCAAACGGGAAGCGAACCGAGGGCCAACGCATGAACCATCGAACTCGAGAAGCGCCAGCGCACCCACAGTGAAGCGGAGGCCTTTCCGAAGTTTTCAGAATCCCTTTGAACGCGGAGACGCCGAGCGTTGGCCGCCGGCAAAATTGATCGTCTACACCTTCAGAGCCCTTGACGCCTGGGCTACCGAAAAGGGTTCCCCCGCAGAACCCCACCTCACCCCACTGGAGCAGGTAAGAAAGTGGCAACGCTTCTTTCCTCAAGTCGGTGACGAAGCCATTGAGCTGGGAGGCTACTATTGTCACCTCACCTACAAGGACTCGCCCCCGAGTACCTTCAACCGACAGCTCATCGGTAAGCTCTGGAAATCCCTCCACTCAACTTGATGGAGGCCGGCGATCCGCGTGGAGAATCAGGATACCCCGTAAAACCGGGCCGCGTTCGAACCCATGACTTTTTCTATCGTCTCGGCCCCTCGATCCCCAAGGTAATCGGTGACCAGTTGAACGACTTCAGCATAGTCCCCCCCGAGGAGACAGACCGGCCAATCCGACCCAAACATCAATCGATCTTCACCAAATGCATCGAACACAATATCCAAGTAGGGCCGGAAGTCTCTTTTGTTCCAAGCACGCCACGCCGCCTCAGTCACCATTCCAGAAACTTTACAATAGACATTGGGAAACGAAGCTAACTCGGCGATGTCACGATACCACGGGCTCATCCCGCCGTCCTTGATGAAGGGCTTGGCAATGTGATCGAGCACAAAGGGCTGCTCGGGAAACTGCTTGACGACTTCCACCGCCACAGGGAGGTGCTTGGGAAAAAGCAAGAGATCGTAAGTCATCCCGTAGCCATGCAACTTTCCGATACCTCGCAAGAACTCCGGCCGGAGCATGAACTGATCATCGGGTTCATCGTGAACAACGTGCCTGACCCCGACGAATTTCTTATTCGGCGAGAGTTCTTCCAGCTCCGCCTCAAGGGACGGCCCTCGCAGATCAACCCATCCCACCACCCCTTTGAGACGCGAGTCGTTCTGGGCAAGTTCTAGGAGCCAACGGGACTCCTTCAAACTCTGGCGCGCCTGAACGGCAATCGATCCGTCCAGCCCCACCCTCTCCTGTTCCGCCCATAAATCGCCTGGACCGAAATTCCTTCGAATCGGATTCATCTTTTCCCCTTGCATCCAAGGGTATTCTTCCGGGTTGTAGTCCCAAAAATGCTGATGCGAATCGATCTTCATAGCCCCCACAGCTTACTCACCCCATGAAAAGGTTCCAACCAAATGTGACGCCTGACTCGTACCTTATGATTCCCCTCCTCAACCAGTCCCATCCCGATTCGGAAGGCCTGCGTTCCGGTCAACAGACAGCTCGTGTTGGCTTAGGAAATCAAGCCCTTGAGCGCCTCGATCGTGATCGGCTTCCTCAGAACGTCATGAATACCCAGCTCGGCCAAGCCTTCCCGGAAGTCACTGGCATCATGACCTGAGGGAAAGGCGATGCGGGGAGGATGAGCCTGCTTGAGATGTGGTTGGAGTTGGCGAACGGCTTCAAAGCCATTGATGCCGGGGAACTGGACGTCCAGAAGAATCAGGTCGAACGGTTCCCGCGCAACTGCTTCCACCACTTCACGACCGGTGCCCACCGCCCAGCAATCCTGCCCCAGCGTCTTTCACATTCGCCGCACGACCAAGCGATTGACTCGGTCGTCATCGCCGACAAGAATACGCTGCGCCCGGCTTGGTTTCCGCGCCCTGATCCATCCCTCTTTCTGCCTCTGACACGCCGTCCGTCCCGTGATCAAGTGTGAAATCAAAATCATCCCTTGATCCAAATCGCAACCAAGAAACGGACCAAACCGACCCTTTCTTATGCCGCCCTCCGGCACGAGTCTCCCGATCACAACACCACCCCTCCCTAATCAGTCTCCTCTCTGAAAAGCAAGACCCGATCACCGGATCATCGCAAGTCGACCAGCATCAAGCCTTGACTTGGGAAACTCATTCCCAGCACTCCAAGTTTTCGCTTTCCTCAGCACTCAATTAAAACCAGGATGACCGACATGTCAGAGCGCGCGACGCATCAATCCGGAGGGCGCTTTTTGTCTCCGGGTTGGTCTTGCCTCATTGCTGCTTCGATGGCAACCCTCACCGGGGTCGTGGGAGCCAACCTCGAGGCCACGCCCCTTGCCAACGACAAAGCCGAACAACTTTTCGCTCACCAACTCTGGCCAGCCTTGGTCTCTTCCTGTCTCCCCTGCCATGGCGATCAACCGGAAAAACTGAAAGGCGGCCTTGACCTCCGATCCCTAGAATCCGCTCTGAGGGGAGGCAACACAGGCACTGCGTTGGTCCCAGGGGATGCCCCCTCAAGCCCAATGATCGAGGCGATCGAATGGGAGAACGAGGATTTCCAGATGCCCCCAAAGGAAAGCGAACGGCTCACTCCCAAACGGGTCAATCAATTTCGCCAGTGGATTGACGCGGGAGCGCCCTGGCCCTCAGCCGAGCGCATGGCCACGCTGGTCCAAACGACAGAAAATCAGTGGCAACATCCGGAAGGGATTCCGATGGTAACCAGTGGAGGACTCAAACCCGAATGGACCCATCGTCCCTACCAGCCCGCCGACCTTTGGTCCTACCAACCCCTCGACA
>DEAY01000249.1:0-6819 GCA_002348345.1 Verrucomicrobia bacterium UBA2970 | reverse complement strand
CGGCATCGAGCCCGCACCCCCGGCTGATCGTTCTACCCTCATTCGACGGGCCACCTACGACCTGCTCGGTCTTCCGCCAACCCCCAACGAGGTCAAGGAATTCCTAGATGATCCGGGCTCCGATGCCGAGGCGTTCGCTCGAGCCGTCGACCGGCTTCTGGCCAGTCCCCACTATGGCGAGCAATGGGCCCGGCACTGGTTGGACGTGGTCCGCTACGCCGACACATCGGGGTTTGCTAATGACTTTGATCGGGGCAACGCCTGGCGTTACCGCGACTATGTCGTGCGCGCCTTCAATCAAGACAAACCCTATGGCACGTTCGTTCGCGAACAGATCGCCGGAGATGAAATCGACCCCCACCACCCAGAACATCTGATCGCCGTTGGTTTCCTGAGAATGGGTCCGTGGGAACTCACCGGCATGGAGGTCGCGGCCATCGCCCGCCAACGATTCCTCGATGATGTGGTCAACGCGGTGGGCCAAACGTTTCTCGGCCACACGCTGCGCTGCGCCAAGTGCCACGACCATAAGTTTGATCCCATCCCCACCCGAGACTACTACCGTTTTTACACGATCTTTAATACCACCCAACTAGCCGAGCGCGACGCTTCGTTTCTGCCTCATGAGAACACCGAAGGGTTCGAGGAGCGGGCTTACCTCATTGATCAGAGGCAGGTCACTCAAGACCAACTCAAGCGACTCAACGAGAAAAGCCGGCAAGCCATCGCAGCTTGGTTTCAAGAGCGGGATCTGCCGTATCGCACACGGGAGGCGGCTCAAAAGGCAGGCGCCGGACCGGATGATCTCCCGCCACGCCGCTATGGGTTTTCCGTGGAGGACTTCGGCCGCGAACGCATCGGTCGCAAGACGCTGAATCGGTTGACGTGGAAGCTGGAGCGATATGAACCCATCGCGTTCTCCGTTTATTCCGGCCCTACTCCAATACGAAACGCCTATACCACCCCCCAGCGGATTCCTCATTCTCCACAGCAAAATGGCGAGCTGGAAAAAGGACATATTCTCACGGGAGGCGACGTTTTTTCCCCGGCGGCAGAGGTCCACCCTGAAGCTCTCAGCCTCGTGAACCCCCTCAACCCTGCATTGGCCTCGATCGAATTTCCCCGCCAAGCCATGGGTCGGCGAACCGCCTTGGCGGAATGGATTGCCCACCCTCAGAATCCCCTGACCTATCGCACGATCGCCAACCGGATCTGGCAATGGCACTTCGGCCAGGCGTTGGCGGGAAACCCCAACAACCTGGGCGCAACGGGAAAGAAGCCCAGCCATCCCGCGCTTCTCGATTGGCTGGCAGCGGCATTCCGCGACCATGGAGGCTCGTTCAAATCAATGCACCGGCTCATCATGAACTCCGATGCCTATCGCCGGGCAAGCCGGCACCCTTCCCCGGACCAACTCCGCGAGCGGGATCCCCAGCAACAGTCCTATGCCGTTTTTCTTCCCCGCCGATTGAGCTCCGAAGAGTTGCGGGACAGCATGCTTCGCGTCTCGGGCGAGTTGAACCTCGAAATCGGTGGCATCCCAAACCGACCTGAAATCAATCTGGAGGTTGCCCTGCAACCTCGGATGGTCATGGGCACCTTCGCGACCGCTTGGCAACCAAACCCCCTACCCCGACAGCGGCATCGACGATCGCTCTACGCTCTGAAGGTCCGTGGGCTCCGCGATCCCTTCATGGAGGTCTTCAACCAGCCCGACCCCGACCTATCGTGCGAGGGCCGGGACGCCTCGAATGTCACCCCGCAAGTATTCAGTCTTTTCAACAGCCAGATCGCCTACGACCGAGCCGTCGCCTTCGCCAACCGGATCGCGTCCCATTGGCCAGGTCGCAACCAGCAGATTGCCGGAGCCTTTGACCTGGCCTTCACTCGCCAGCCTTCCCCCGCCGAGTTCTCGTTCGCCAAAGAGCATTATCACCGAATGCTCCAGCGCCATCAACAATCGGAGATTCCAAAACCGATTTATCCGGCGAGCGTCGTACGCGAGGCCGTCGAAGAAAACACGGGGGAGACATTTCAATTCACCGAACGGCTCGGCGTGTTCGAGGATTTTGTCGCCGACAAGAAGCTGGCCGACCTCACACCCGAGGGCCGCGCCTTGGCGGAACTTTGTCTGGTTCTTTTCAATAGCAACGAATTCGCTTATGTCTACTAGACGATTCAAGCGCGGCATCAAGAACCCTGCCATGAGCCTCTCCCCTCACTTCCATTCCCATCCTGCGAATCTCTCCCGACGTGAATTCGTCTACGGACTTGGAGCCTCTTTGGGAAGCCTTGCCTTTACCAATCTCCTCGCAGAGGAGCCGACTCCCTCCCCGCCGGCAGGGCCAACGACCCTCAAGAAGATCCATCATCCTGCCCGCGCCAAGCGTTGTATCTTTCTGGTCATGGAGGGAGGCCCGAGCCACATCGACACCTTTGATCCCAAGCCAAAACTCGAGCAACTCCATCTTCAAGCATTCAACCGATCGGGGAAGATGAAGTCGGCGATGGAGAGCGGCAAACGCTACTATGTCAAAAGCCCCTTTTCATTCGGTCAGTTCGGACAGAGCGGCGCTTCCATGGGAACCAACTGGCCGCACTTGCAAACCGTGGCTGATGAAATCTGCTTCTATCGAGGATGCCAGGTCGACTCCGTCAACCACCCCACCGCCCAGTTCCAGCTCAACACGGGAAACCGATTCGGAGGGGATCCTGCGATGGGCGCATGGGTCAACTATGGGTTGGGAAGCGTGAATCGGAACCTGCCCGGCTACATCGTGCTTCCCGAGACGGCGTTTCCGCAAGGAGGCACGGCTAATTGGGGCAATGGGTTTCTCCCCGTTCAATACCAAGGCACCACGCTCCGGCCTAAGGGATCGCCCATTCTCGACCTCAAACCTCCTCCCGGCATCTCCCGGGACCATCAACGAGCCAACCTTGATTTGCTTCATCGTCTGAATCAGCAGCACCAATCACAACACCCCGATCACGACGAACTTCACGCTCGGATGCAAAACTATGAACTGGCGTTTCGGATGCAAATGGAAGTTCCGGGAGTCTTGGATCTGAGTATGGAATCCTCCGAAACGAAATCGCGCTACGGCATTGGTCAAGGTCCCACTGATCGCTTCGGACGCAAGTGCCTGCTGGCCCGTCGCCTCGTCGAACGCGGGGTTCGTTTCGTGCAATGTTTTCACGCCACTTGGGATTCCCACGACTTTATTGAACGCGCCCACGGAGCGCTCATTCCCCAAGTGGACCAGCCCATCGCGGCCCTCATTGGTGACCTGCGAGACCGTGGGTTACTGGAAGAGACGCTAGTCGTCTGGTGCGGAGAGTTTGGCCGTTCACCCGATAATGGAATCCGGGGCGGCATCGCCTACGGGCGGGATCACAATCCAAAGGCGATGACCCTTTGGTTCGCGGGAGGCGGCGTGAATGCCGGACATACCGTCGGGGCCACGGACGAAACCGGAGCAGAGGCCGTCTCCGTCGTTCATCATATCCGCGATGTGCACGTAACGCTGCTTCACTTACTCGGGCTCGATGACAACAAACTCACCTATTTTCACGGCGGCCGCTACAAGCAGCTCTCCCAGTTCGGTGGCCAAGTAATTCAACCTCTGCTGGCATAAACTCTCGGTGAACCAAAGGGTTCAACCGCTTTGAATCCGACGGGCTAGGAAGACCCCCGTTTTTTTCCGCCTCCCAAGCTCACGACCCGACGCCTGAGCCGCAACACTCCTCTTTGCCCCAGAATACGTTCGACAAAACCATCGCCTTCGAAAAGGATTCTTCCATGGAGCGTTTCACTGAGGGCCAACCCCACCGCAAAGCGAAAAGTATCGGTGTCGTGATCCCAGTTCACAATGAAGAATCCAACCTCCAAACTCTACACCAAAGCTTGCAGACCATCCTGAGACGTTTGGTTGATCATTATTTGATCATCTTCGCAGACGATGGCAGCAGTGATCGAACGCCCGAGTTAATCGAATCTCTTCGGGCGAAGGATCCCCAAGTTGGCACGGTGCGACTCAGTCGCAACTTCGGACACCAATCCGCTCTCATGGCAGGACTGGACCGGGTGGACACCGAGGTTGTCATCGCCATGGACGGTGACCTTCAACATCCTCCTGAACTGATCCCAAAACTTTACGATGCGTGGAGAAAGGGCTCTGATGTCGTATTGACCCGAAGACTCGATGACGAAAACGTTGGGCTCTCGAAGAAGATGACGAGCCGTCTCTTCTACCACCTGTTCCAACGGCTGACAAATGTTCAGGTGGAAGCGGGCACGGCTGATTTCTTCCTGATTGACCACAACGTGTGCGTTCAATTGAGGGAATGTCGGGAATCAACGCGATTTCATCGAGGACTTCTTCCTTGGCTCGGATTTGACCGCCATTACATCGACTACGTACCCGAGATTCGCCAAAGCGGTGAAAGCAAATACACCCTCAAAAAAATGCTTACTTTGGCCATGGATGGGATCTGTGGCTTTTCCATCGTGCCACTTCGAATTTCAGGCATCCTGGGCTTGATCTCTGTTCTTTGTGCCCTCGGCTACATGGCTTTCGCGATCACCTGTCGACTCATCGGGGTCGAGATGGAATCTGGCTGGACCAGCTTGGTCTCGATCATCGTCTTCCTGGCGGGAATGCAGCTGACCATCCTTTGGGTTCATGGCGAGTACCTCGCCAGAGTGTTTCTTGAGACAAGAAACCGACCTCCCTATGTCGTCCGTGACGAAATCATCCCTTCCCCGATCGCCGTCCGGGAACCAAAGGGAATGTGATGAATTCCGGCGAGCCCCCCCCCTATCACGCCTCTCCCTTTCGATTTTCTTCTTCCTTGGTGTTGCTCTCCATGTTGGAATCCACCTCCCCTTTCTGTTCGAAACAGAACTAGCTGAACCTGATGCAGGACGGCTTGTTCTTGATGCCTGGATGTTGGCCACCGAGGGTCCGGGAGTCTTGACAGGTTATCGAGTTCGCTCCAGTCCCGCCTACCTTGTCGCAATTGCATTCTTGCTCAAATCGGGGATCGCAAGTCTCGCCCAGATCCCTGGCATCATGACATTCGCCAGCTTACTGTCAGGGGCGCTCGTCATGAGCATGTTCGTCCTCCTGATCGGAAGATGGTTCAACAGTGTGAATGCGCTTCTCGTGTTTTGGATACTCATGGAAGCGAGCCCCGTTTTCTGGCAGGCCAGCATCGCTGGCTTTCCCACCATTGTCAGTATGGCCTTCTTTGTGGGCACAATGGTTTTTTTGGATTCCCTCCTTTTCCTCGCTTCACCGGCTCGGCGATTCATCTACGCTATCACGGCCGCGATCCTCTTCCTCTTGGCAACTCTTGTCAAAATTGATGCTCTCGCACTGACTCCCGGGCTGATCGGAATGGTCATCTATCGAGCCCCCCGCAAAGTGTGGGTTAAATCCGGATTGGCCATTCTCGTTATCTCAGCCATCGTCTTTGTCATCGGAGCTTTTATCACACAGTATTATGCTGCGCCCCAACCTTCCGCAGATTTTTGGCAAGATTGGGATTCGCGATGGCCAATGACATTTCAAACGTTATTCTCGGTGAGCGCCTCCGGTCGATTTCTCTGCGGAGCGGGATTATTGATGCCTCTCCTTGGTATTGGAGCTCTCACAACGATGCTTCGCGGTGAGGCCCTGTCGCGTCGCCTCGCCGTGTTCCTGCTATGCTGGGCACTCCCTGCCACCCTTTTTTGGATGTCTCGGCCCGGTGGCGCACGGCATTTCCTTACCGTCTATTTCCCACTGGCCATTGCCGCCTCTTGGCTCTTCGCATCCTACCCTCGTTCCCGCAAGCTATGGTTTGGACTCGGCGTTCTGGTAGTGGCCAACTACTTCATCTGGCCTCCTAGTGCGGACACCCTGCGACCGAGCGGTCGCTTACTCGCAAGTACGCATGCCTACTACCGTGATGCCCACACCCGCCATCAACTCGCCAGACAGATCGCCGAGGCACTGAAAACCGGCTCAATCTGCATTCACAACCTTGGTGAATACACGCCCTACTTCCTTCATGAGGCATGCGCCCTTTACTACGACCAACCGCCCAAGCGACTGCGCTCGTTCGAACCGGCACCTGGGATCACCCTTCCAGGCGGTCTCTCGTTCTCCTTATCGGGCGATAACAACCAGGTCCTCGGCTACTCCTACTCTCCGCTCAAGGAGACTGATGTCGAAGCGCTGGAGAACGCCGGCATCCGGGTCATCGGTGACATTCACGAGATCGAAGAAACCTCCCCGCGATAATGCCCCTTCCCAAAACATCCTCCTCCTCACAGACGGTCTGCAGGATCTGTGGAAGTTCGCAGCATCAGGAAAAGTGGGGCCTTCTTCGAGAGTGCGAGAATTGCCGGTTCATTTTCTTCGGTGACACAGATCCCGAGGCACTTGCTCGCCTCTACCATGAAGGCTATTTCCATGGAGAGGAATACACTGACTATATTGGCCAAGAGTTTGCACTGCGAAAATCCATGCGACAGCATCTGAAGCAGATGGAGCAATTCAAGCCCTTGAGCGGTCCCCTTCTAGAAGTCGGCTGTGCCTACGGATTCTTCTTGGATGAAGCCCAACGCCGGATCGACCACGTTCAGGGAATCGATGTTGCCCGAGAAGCCGTCTCCTACGCCCATCACTCTTTCGGGATCAAAGCCGACTACGGCGATTTCCTAAGCTTTGACTTCGAGGGAAATCGGTTCAGCACGATCTGTTTTTGGGACACAATCGAGCACCTTGCAGAACCGGATCAATTCATAAACCGAGCCTGGGAACTCCTTAAACC
>DEAY01000401.1 GCA_002348345.1 Verrucomicrobia bacterium UBA2970 | reverse complement strand
GAGGCAAGCAAGCCCTCGATCCGCTTGGCCAGGACATCCCTTGAAGGATTTCTGAGAAAGGCGGCTCGCGTCTGGGGTGTCGGCGGCAACCCGGTGAGATCAAAGGAAACACGCCGCAACAACTGCTCCGGCGCCGCCGGCGGGGCGGGTCTCAAGCCCTCGGTTTCCATGCGATTCAAAACGAAGGCATCAACCGGAGTTTGCACCCAATCCTGATGCTCGGGGGTCGGAATGACAACGGACTGAGGCAGTTGCCAGGCCCACCATTGACGCTGCTCGGGCGTCATTTCGAACCGTGAGGGCTGGCTGAAGACTGAGGCCGTCTCATGATCAGGCCAGTTCACCCCCTCACTCACCCAACGACGGAGATCTGCAATTTGACGATCCGAAAGCCTTCCACTGGGGGGCATCTGGTAGGAATCAGCCCCGTAGTCAACCGCTTCCAAAAGCAAACTGGCGGCCGGTTCACCAACAATCACCGCCTTCCCAGAGTCCCCCCCTCGAAGAAGTGCCTCTCGGGAATCAAGTCTCAACCCGCCCTTGGCTTTTTCCGTATGGCATTCGAAACACGATTCCACCAAGAGAGGACGAATCCGAGTCTCAAAAAAAAGCCGCTTCTCCTCGGCATCTGCCAGCTCCCCACCCCAGGCTGAGTGGACGAGGCCAACCGCGCTCAGAAACGACAGGCTCAATCTGGTTGCAAGTCCATTCATTTCACGGGTGATCTGAGATGAAGCAACCAAAGCTTTATCACCATTCCCTCAACATTTGAAGCCTACTCTCGATTCAGCCAAACCGACTTACCACGCCATCCTGTAGTGGAACGTCGTAAAATCACACCCTGGCAGTGAATCGATCCTGAAATTTGAAAAAAATTTCACTTTCGAGCCGGTTCCTGTTTCAATCCGCCTTTCATGAGAATCCTGGTGATCGGGTCTGGCGGCCGAGAACACGCCTTGGTCTGGAAAATCGCCCAATCTCCCTCGCTTGAGACGATGTGGTGTGCCCCCGGAAACGCCGGTACCGAGCGGGAGAGGATCCCTCAGTCAGGGCGAACCGTGGAAAACGTTGCCATTGGGGCTGAAGATCTTGATGGTCTCCTTGCCTTCGGGAAGGCCCACAAGCCTGACTTGACCGTGGTCGGTCCTGACAACCCCCTGGCCTTGGGAATTGTCAACCGCTTCGAGGCAGCCGGACTCAGGATCTGGGGGCCCAACCAAAAGGCCGCCCAATTCGAATCCTCAAAGATCTTTTCCCAAGAGTTCATGGAGAGACACGGGATTCCAACCGCCCGCGCGGCTAGTTTCGATCAAGCCGAACCAGCCAAAGCCTTCGCCAGGGAACTGCAGGGGCAATGTGTCGTCAAAGCAGACGGGCTTGCTCTGGGCAAGGGGGTGCTGATTTGTCACGACCCCGGCGAAGCCGACCGGGCCATTCACGCGATTCTCGAGGACCGGGCCTTCGGAGAGGCCGGAAGCCGGATTCTGATTCAGGAACTGCTGGTCGGCCGCGAGGTCTCGCTGCATGCCTTCTGTGACGGAAACTCCTATCACCTCTTCCCGACCTCACAAGATCACAAACGGGCACTCGACGGCGATCGGGGACTCAATACTGGAGGAATGGGGGCCTATTCACCCACGCCTTTCTTGACCGCCGAGGAACTCCTCGAGGCAAGACGTCAGATCCTGGCTCCCTGGCAGGAGGGCTGCAAACGGGAAGGAATCGACTACCGGGGAATCCTTTATCCCGGCCTGATGATCACCGCTCAGGGCCCCAAAGTTCTCGAATTCAACGCCCGATTCGGAGATCCGGAAACGCAGGTTTACCTTAGACGGCTCGAGACGGACCTCGTTGAAATCATGGAGGCCTCCATTGATGGCTGCCTGAGAGAGGTTTCCATGAGGTGGTCCGAAGAGGCGAGCACGTGCATCGTCATTGCATCGGGCGGCTATCCAGGGTCTTATCCGAAAGGGAAACCGATCAGCGGCGTTTCCGATGCGGACCAACTCGATGGCATCAAGGTCTTCCATGCAGGGACCCGGAGTCAGAATGGCCAGATCGTCAGTTCTGGGGGGCGCGTCCTTGGGGTGACGGCCCTGGGAGATTCGCTGGAATCCGCTCTCGATCAAGCCTATCGGGCAACCCAAAAAATCAGCTTTGACGGCGCCTTCTATCGATCCGATATTGGAGCCAAGGCGATTGAAGCCATGTCATGAGACCCACTTATTTTCAGCCGACCAAAGTCCTTCTCTCCCTACTCCTCATCGGAGGGCATCTAACGACGGGCCGTGGAGGGATGGCTGCCGAATCGCAGGGATCCCTTCCTGAGCTTTCGGAAATCGTCAGTCTCATCCAGACCCACCTCCCCGACATTGAGAAGGAGGACCTGGATCGCGCCGCACTCCAAGGCATCCTCACCGAGTTCCAGTCACGACTAGAGCTCCTGAATCCCCTCTCCGAGCAGGAGGCTCAGCCCTCACCAGCATCAATCGCCTTGACGCGCTACTACCAGTCGTCCATCGGCTATCTCGCCGCTCCCCTCATGGATGTCAAGGCTTTCGACTCCATCCAGCAGGGATTGGCCCAGTTGAGCAGCGAGAACATCCTTCGCGGCCTGATTTTAGATCTGCGCCACGTTTCGGGAACGGACTACGAAGGAATCACCAAGATCGCCGGACTCTTTGCCGCAAAACCAATTCCCTTGCTGGACTGGGGAACAGGAGTTCAAAGCAGTGAGCCCCAAGCGCCTCAGATTCAGATTCCCCTTGTGGCCTTGATCGATGAGACGACTCAAGGAGCCGGAGAGGCGCTGGCCGGCGTCATTGCCTCGGTTCGTCTGGGGATTGTCGTGGGGCGCCCAACCGCCGGGGAAGCGAAGCGCTACCGCGAGGTTTCCCTTGCCTCTGGACACAAGCTTCGCTTGGCCACAACGACCGTTGAACTGGCCAACGGAACCCCACTCCCAGAGCAGGGGGTCCAACCTGACATCCTCGTCGAGGATCGTGGCTTGGCCCCGCCTCAAGCGAATGATGATGAGGGATCGGAGGACGAGATCGGAACCAAAAACGCCCCCCCGGGGCCTCCGGAAGACGACCTCATCCTTGCTCGCGCTTTTGAACTGCTCAAGGGGATCGCAATTGTCGAGGGAAGGAACCGCTCTGAGTGAGAACCGCATCCAAGGCATGTCGCAGTCACAGCGGCCGAACCAAGCAGCAGGCATGAAACAGATCCTCTTCATATGCACCGGTAACATTTGCCGCAGCCCCATGGCTGAAGGCCTCCTTCGCCATGCGCTGGGCTCGCCGGATGGATTCCGTATTCTCTCAGCCGGCGTCGGGGCCATAGACGGCCAAGCACCCAGTGCCAATGCCGTTGCGGCCCTGCAACGTGTGGGGATCGATATCCGGGCACAGCGGAGCCGCATGCTGACCCCCGACCTCGTGGCCCAATCCGATCACATCTTTGGAATGACCTCGGGCCATCTGGAGACAGTGAGGCGCCTCTTCCCAGGATCCGAATCAAAAACCTTTCTCGTCCGCGAGTTCAATTCTAACCTCAGTCCTTCGCAACGAGAGATTTCAGACCCCATTGGAGGGCCCCTTGAAATCTACGAGCAATGCCGGGATGAAATCATTCAGGGCATCACTCATATCATGAGGTTCCTCCAAGCTGAACCAACCCCTCATCAACCCCCGACCGAAAAGAAGTCATCGAACGTGAAAATCGCCATTGGATCCGATCACGCCGGATATACCCTCAAGGAAGCCCTCAAAAAATCCCTCCAAACCACCTTGTCGATCACGGATTGCGGCACCGATTCTCAAGCATCGACCGATTACCCCGATTATGCCAAAGCGGTCGTCAAAGAAGTTCAATCAGGAGCCTGCCCGTTGGGAGTGCTCATCTGTTCGACCGGCATTGGGATGAGTATTGCCGCCAACAAGGCGCAAGGCATCCGAGCCGCGCTCGTCCATGACCGGGCCACCGCCCAACGGGCTCGGGAACACAACAACGCCAACATCCTGTGCTTGGCCTCCTCTTCCCTGTCGCCACAATCCGCCCAAGACCTCGTGACCCTCTTCATGAACACCGAATTCGGCGGCGGGCGCCACGAACGTCGGATCGACAAGATCAGCGCGGCCGAGGCAACGGGAACCGCCTCCCTCCAAGGGGTCGATCCGCAAATCGCGGCGATCATTGCCCGGGAGGGACAACGCCAGCAAGACCACCTGGAACTGATCGCCAGCGAGAATTTCACCAGTCCGGCCGTCATCGAAGCCCAAGGATCAGTATTGACCAACAAATACGCTGAGGGATATCCCGGAAAGCGGTGGTACGGCGGATGCCAACATGTCGACGAGGCCGAACGGCTAGCGATCGCCCGGGCCAAGCAACTCTTCGGGGCCGAGCATGCCAATGTCCAACCCCACTCAGGCAGCGGCGCCAACATGGCGGTTTACTTTTCGACGCTCCAACCGGGCGATAAGATCCTGACGATGGATTTGAGTCACGGCGGCCACCTCACCCATGGCAACAAGGCGAATTTTTCCGGCCGATTCTTCGATGTGATCCACTACGGTGTCGACCCGAGCAACGAACGAATCGACTTCGACAACCTGGCCTCGTTGGCCAAAGAGCACCGCCCCAAGATGATTACAGTCGGAGCGAGCGCCTACCCCCGAATCATCGATTTCGCTCAGATGGCCTCGATTGCCAAGGAGGTGGGCGCACTGCTTCTGGCCGACATCGCCCACATCGCCGGCCTGGTCGCCACCGCTCAACATCCGAGTCCGATCGGCCACGCGGATTTCGTCACCACCACGACCCACAAGACCCTGAGAGGGCCTCGCGGCGGGTTGATTCTTTGCTCAGATCAGCATGCCAAAGCGATTGATTCTCAGACTTTTCCAGGAATTCAGGGTGGTCCGCTCATGCATGTCATCGCGGCGAAGGCGGTCTGTTTCAAAGAAGCGCTGGAGCCGACGTTCGCTGATTACCAAAAGCAAGTCGTGCTGAATGCCGCCAGCCTTTCGCAACGTCTGGCCGGACACGGGTTCCGCCTCGTCAGCGGTGGCACCGACAATCATCTGATGTTGGTTGATGTCGGAATGCGGGATCTGACGGGGAAAGCCTGCCAACTCGCCCTCGATGAGGCCGGCATCACCGTCAATAAGAACACGATCCCCTTTGAAACCCGTTCACCTTTTCAGGCCAGCGGGATCCGAATCGGATCACCCGCCGTCACCACTCGGGGAATGAAGGAAGCCGAGATGGAACTAATTGCCGACCTCATCGCCGAGGTTCTCGCTGACGTCAAAAACCTTGACGCGGCCAAAAAAGTGCGCGAGCGTGTCCAGCAGTTAACCGCAAGCTACCCCTTGCCATACTGATCATCCCTGGAGCAGGCGCGCCGACCGGGGCGCTTACAAGCCTCAATATTATCACTGACGATCGCTCTCAGGCTCCGCTTCCGGGATCGAAAGTTTTTCCGTGGCCGATGAAAATCCCTTGACATCCGCCATTAGTCACATTGACAGACCATATGCCAGCAAAAGCAGCCAAGAAGGCAAGCAAAGCGAAAACCGCCACCAAGTCCAAGGCGAAGAAACAAGCCAATCCGGAAAAGGAGAAGGCTGACCCCTCGCCTCAAGAAGAATTGCAGTTGGACAACGCCGGAAAGACGACGACTCCGAAACCTTCCCCAACGCCTAAGGAAGATCAGGCCAAGTCGGAGCCCCCTCCTGAACACAAATCCCCAGAAGAGCCAACCCCGACCGATACGAAGGTCCCGGATACGAAAGCCCCGGATACGAAGGCCCCGACCCCTTCCTCCAAGAGTTCCGATCAGGACGACCCAAAGGAGGATCGCGACGATCGAAATGGAGGGGGGCGGCAGAACAAAGGCAATGGGGGACGCCACAAGGGGAAAAACAAAAAACGGGGAGGGAACGCGATCAACATCAGCCGACTTCAGGCGATGTCGATGACCGACCTCAACAACATGGCCAAAGAACTCGAGATCGAGAACTTTGGCACCATGAAAAAGCATGAACTGATCTTCGAAATCCTCCAGAAGAACGCCGAACGCAGTGGCGGTCTCTTCGCCGAGGGTGTTCTGGAGATTCTTCCCGAAGGCTTTGGTTTCCTTCGATCACGGAGCTACAACTACCTCTCCTGCCCAGAGGATATTTACGTCTCACCGTCACAGATTCGACGCTTTGATCTGCAAACCGGGGATATTGTCGCCGGCCAAATGCGGCCACCGAAAGAGAAGGAACGTTTCTTTGCGCTCCTCCGGGTCGAAGCAGTCGACAAGGAGGATCCGGAGAAGGCGAAAGACAAAACCCATTTCGACAATCTCACGCCTCTCTTTCCCGATGAACGATTGATGCTCGAGAACGATCCGGAGGAATACTCCACCCGAGTCCTCGACCTGGTTTCCCCGATCGGCAAGGGCACTCGCGGACTCATTGTGGCTCCACCCCGCACTGGTAAAACCGTGCTGATGCAGAATATTGCCAATGCGGTGATCCGAAACAACCCAGAGGTCTACCTTTTCATTCTCTTGATCGACGAACGCCCCGAGGAAGTCACCGACATGGAGCGGACCTGCCGATCCGCAGAGGTGATCAGTTCAACCTTCGACGAACCCCCGGAACGGCACGTTCAGGTCGCTGAGATGGTGATCGAGAAAGCCAAACGGATGATCGAGCACAAGAAGGATGTCGTCATCCTGCTGGATTCGATCACGCGGCTGGCGCGCGCCTACAACACCGTGCAACCGCATTCTGGAAAAATCCTATCAGGTGGCGTTGACGCCAATGCCCTCCACAAGCCCAAGCGCTTCTTTGGTGCCGCCCGAAACATCGAGGAGGGGGGCTCCCTCACCATCATCGCCACCGCTCTGGTCGATACTGGCTCGCGCATGGATGAAGTGATTTTTGAAGAATTCAAAGGAACGGGCAACATGGAGGTCCACCTCGATCGGCACCTGGTTGACCGCCGTATTTTCCCTTCCATCAATGTCGAACTCAGTGGCACTCGAAAAGAGGAATTGCTGTATCACCCCGATGAGTACTCGAAAGTCGTCATTCTCCGGCGTGCGCTCACCGGGGTTCCTCCCGTCGAATCCATGGAGTTGATGCTGAACAAGCTCAAGAAAACGTCTACCAACATCGAATTCCTCCTCTCGGTTGGAGCGGCCTAGCGCCTTTCCTTTCCTTGTTTGCAAACTTCCAGAGGTAGATTGAACATCCTCCCCCACGCCACCGTCTATTGAGACGGATCACGACCTGACAACGCCAAAACACCTTGAAAAACTCCTTCCAGTTTCCGCGACCCGAACGCTCAGATGGAGGGCACATCGATCATCACACCGGGGCTATCGCCCTTGGCCTTCTGCTCCTCGCCACTGCCTGTTCGAAAGAGCCCATCACCGTCACGACCGTTCCAAAAGAGCGACCACAGACGGCTTACCAGACCCCCGCTCACTGGAGCCCCTCCACCTCCTCGGGGATGCGTGCCGCCTCCTTTACTATTCAGGACGAACACGGACACAATGGAGAGGTTTCCGTGCTGCCCATGCCTCGCCTCAACATCGCCGATGTCGAGATCGTCAACCTTTGGCGCCAGCAAGTCGGTCTGGGAAGCGCAAGCGAGGAGGAGGTTTCCCAATTGGCCGAGAAAACGCCCATCGGCGAGCTTGAAGGCAAACTGTTCGATTTGGTGAGCCCCCAGGCCGAGGAGGATCCCGACCACGCGCCTCGGATTATCACCGCTTACCTTCACGATGAGCAATGGACTTGGTTCTTCAAGCTCACGGGCCCGAGCCATATCGTCGAGACCGAACGGCCCGCCTTCCGCCAGTTTCTTGCCTCCATCGATTTGGTCCGGCTTCAGCGAGACTTTCAAAAACGGGCCGCTCAGGCAACACCACCACCGGCGAGAGCCAGCGTGCCATTGCCTCAATGGGAGGTTCCTAAGGATTGGCGCACAAGCGAGCCCAACTCATCCATGTTGCTCGCCAGCTTTTCCATAGGGTCCGAGGTCGATGGGCCGGCTGAAGTCACGGTGAGTTCACTGGGCGGCGGCGGCGGCGGCCTCCTTGCCAACATTAATCGCTGGCGCCGCCAGCTTTCCCTCCCAGCGCTTGCCGCCGATGAACTGGGGGATGCCACCCGATCACTCGATCTCGATGGACTCGAGGCCAGCTTCGTCGACATCAAGGGAGCGGAGCAGCGAATCGCAGCCGCCATCGTGACCGTGGGAGCCCAAACGTGGTTCTACAAGATGATGGGGTCCCCACAAACCGTCGGCAAACAAATTGACGCGTTTACAGCGTTTGTTCAATCGGTTAGATACTCGGGAAATGGTTAACCGGTTTGTCCAATTCCTGACCTCGCTGAAGCTGACCGTCGCGTGCTTGGCCGTGTCGATGGTCCTGGTCTTCATCGGAACCCTGGCCCAGGTTGACGAAGGCCTTTACGCTGCGCAGGAACGCTATTTCAAGAGTTTCCTGATCTATCTGGAACCTGCAGCAGGAAACTGGAGGATTCCCGTCTTTCCTGGAGGCTATTTGGTCGGCGTGGTTCTCTTGGTCAACCTCCTCGCCGCTCATGGGAAACGATTCAGAATCACGAAGAAAAAATTCGGCATTTTTCTCATTCACGCCGGGCTGATCCTCCTGCTCCTGGGGCAACTCTTTACGGACATCCTTTCCCAAGAAAGCGCGTTGGAATTCGAGGAAGGGGAGAGCAAGAACTACACGGTCGACTTTCGGAAGAACGAGCTTACGTTCATCGACCGGTCCGACCCGGAAACCGACCGGATCATCTCGATCCCCGAGTCTCGGATTCGTGAGGGGGTGGAGCTTCGCGATTCCCCTCTCCCGTTTACGGTCAAGGTAAGGAAATACTGGCCTAACTCGGAGATCCTCGGGAAGTCTGCCGAGGGAGCCGTCGATCCCAAGGCCGATCAAGGTCCCGCCCAGGACTTCTTCGTCCAACCCCTCGATCCGGTCACGGAAATGAATGCACGCGATCTCCCCAGCGCCGTCGTCGAGCTCATCGACGGAGACCAATCGCTCGGCACCTGGCTCACCTCGGCGGTCCTGAAACCGCAACGGATTTCACACAACGGAAAGGACTATGACTTGGTTTTTCGGTTCAAACGCTACTACGAACCCTTCTCCCTCACCCTGTTGAAAGCCAGTCACGACAATTATAAGGGAACTGAAGTTCCGAAGAACTTTTCAAGTCGCGTGCGAATACAGAACGAAACGTCTGGAGAGGACCGTGAGGTGTTGGTCTACATGAACCATCCGCTGCGTTACGGAGGGTTGACCTTCTACCAGTTCCAGATGATGGCCGACCAAACCAAGATGCAACCCGGCATGATTGCGACCTCGACCCTTCAAGTCGTTCGGAATCCGACTTGGTTGACCCCCTACCTGGCGTGCATCATGGTCGGCGCGGGATTACTGCTCCAGTTCATGACCCACTTGATCGGATTTCTCAGAAAGCATCACCCCCAAAAAGCATCGTCGGAGACCGAGCAGGGTAACCAAGCAAAGCCGCCCTCCCGCTCGGCCTTGAAGTCGACCAGAAAAACGAACACCAAGGCAAAAAAACCGTCCACGACAGCGGATCGAACATCGTCTGGATCCCCATCATGAAAGCGCGTCTTCCTTGGATCATCTTGACCCTCCTCACCCTCTGGCTTCTTGCAGGACTACGCCCCCCCGGGGAGAGCAAAGGGATCGATTACGTCGGTTTCGGAAGGCTTCCCGTCTTACTCAACGGCCGAGTTCAACCGATTGATTCCGTTGCCATGAACGCGCTCCTCCAGCTACGAGGAACCCGCAAGGTTCCCCTCGAGGGAAACGGGCCCGATGGTGAGTGGGGTGATTTCCTTGAAATCAAACGTCAAAAGAGCGGCCTGTTGACCGAGCGAAACTGGTACCAGTTTTCCAAACGCCCCAAGAAACTTTCAGCCACGGAGTGGTTGCTTGAATTGATGGTCAAGCCCGAGGCAGCGAACCAACGTTACGTCTTTGCCGTCAACCACCCCGATCTCATCAGCGAACTGGGTCTGCAGAAAGCCGGCCTCGACCGCTCCGGCCTGCGCTTCTTCTCCTTCGGTGAAATCGAACCTCATCTCGGAACG
>DEAY01000055.1:2316-4320 GCA_002348345.1 Verrucomicrobia bacterium UBA2970 | reverse complement strand
GGGATCGTCACCCCCTTCTGGCAATGTTGTTGCAATCCTTTTATGAAAAGACAGGTTGCCCGGTGATGATCAACACCAGCTTCAATGTGCGAAGCGAGCCGATCGTTTGTCAGCCGGCTGATGCCCTTCGTTGTTTCACCATGACGGATATGGATGTCCTGGTGATGGGACGACAAGTGCTTCTAAAGTCCGAGCAACCGAACCCTTTGAGCGAGGCGGAGCGACAGCGACACCTCGCTCAGTTTGAGTTGGATTGATGGGAATGAGATGGGTCGAAATCAATTGGAGTCCTTCGGAACGGCAGCTTCGCCAATTTGGATGGATTTCGTTGGTCGCCTTCCCGTTGTTGGGTTGGATTTGGTCGGCCTCCCAACAGACCCAGTTCTGGCTGGTCGGTTTGGGAGTGGGATTGGCGGGAACGGGGGTGATGGTGCCTCGGGCGCTGAAGCCGGTGTTTGTCGGCCTCATGTTGCTGGCGCTCCCGATTGGGATGGTGATCAGCGAGGTGGCGATGGTTTTGATTTATATAGGGGTTTTTTTTCCGATCAGCCTCTGCTTTAGGCTTGCGCGTCGGGATGCCTTGAAGCGAGTGTTGGACCGGAGCCGGTCGTCCTACTGGGAGGCAAAACGACCGCCGAAGGACGTTTCGAGGTATTATCGTCAATGGTAAGTTACCATCGTTAATGGTAGATTGACGGTCGATGAGTGGAAGGGCTTAAGGAGAGGATGGGGCGATGCCAACTGAGAGCAAAGGTCAGAAAAACGAATTTGAACAAGCGGGCGAGGGCCAACAGGACTCGTTGGTGAGGGAGTTCATTGATTTTGTCTTTGCCAACAAGAAGTGGTGGCTCATTCCCATTCTGCTGGTTCTGGGCTTGGTGGGGTTGCTGGCCGTTCTGGGTTCGACCGGGGCGGCGCCGTTTATTTACACACTTTTTTAGCCCGACGATGCGACCGATGGTGAGGGGAAGGTGGATTGCCATGAACCTTAGTGGCCGGGTGGAGCCAATCTCGGGAGCCAGTCCGCTCCCAACCTCCGAAATGGAATGACAGATGAGACCGCGGATCTGACGAGGGATCTCAATGCGCTGGATCTGAACGATCCTCAATCCGCGCAGCAGCTTCTCCCCAAAGTCTATGCCGAACTGAGGCGCTTGGCCTCGGTGAGGATGGCGCAGGAGGCGCCGGGGCAAACCCTTCAGCCCACCGCCCTCGTGCACGAAGCCTACCTTCGACTCTCGGGCAAAGGACCCCAGAAATGGGTGGATCGTCGACACTTTTTTGCGTCGGCCGCTGAGGCCATGCGAAGAATCCTGGTCGAGAACGCCCGGAGGAAGAACCGGATCCGCCATGGCGGCGGTTTACGGCGTGTCGCCATTGAGCATCTGGACATAGCAACCAGCGTGGAGGACGATATGCTCCTGGCTGTCCACGATGCCTTGAAGAAACTTGAGCGGGAGGATCCCCAAAGTGCCGAACTCATCAAATTGCGGTTCTTCATCGGGCTCCCCAATGTCCAGGCCGCGAGGATGCTTGGGATTCCGGAGCGGACTGCCAAACGGACTTGGGCCTATGCACGTGCCTGGCTCTATGAAGAGCTGCGCCGTGGAGTTGAGGAATAGCGCATGGAATCATTGACTGGCGGAAACGACGGAGTGACCAGGGGAGCGGCGGTTGCATGGAGAGGACAGGCCTGACGGAAAAACCGGGGATGTCGAAAGGGGATGCCGTGAGTCGGATCGGGGATTCTCAGGCCCTTGGGCAGTCGAGTTTGATCTGGCATTTTGGGTGAGTGAGGTCCTGTCCTTAATCGACCCCGTTGGTGGTCATCAGTTTTTGGAGAGGGCATGAACCGGGAATCGATGGAGTGAGCCTGGAGTTAGTGTCCGCATTCGTCGGTCGAAGGGGGACTCATCCGGGCGAGCCAATTCTTTTTTCTTTTTTCTGGCCCAATCCTGATGAAAACGTCGCTTATGGATGTGGAGGGTAAAACCTCGGGCAGAA
>DEAY01000055.1:0-1999 GCA_002348345.1 Verrucomicrobia bacterium UBA2970 | reverse complement strand
ACCTCGGGCAGAAGAATGGCAGACGCGGCAGTCAAGGAACGTGAGATTTTCGAGCAGGCACTCGATATCGGGGAGCCCTCGCGCCGATTGGACTATCTGAACCAGGCGTGTGGCAATGACTCGGGCTTGCGTCAGAGGGTCGAATCCCTTTTGAAGGCGGGCGAGCACTCGGAGCACTTTCTGCCACCGTCCCCGGAGACCGCTGCGACGATTTCCCTGCCTGAGCTGATCATCGATGAGGAAGTGGGCACGACCATTGGTCGCTACAAGCTGCTTGAGAAGATCGGGGAGGGGGGCTGGGGAGTCGTCTACATGGCGGAACAAAACGAGCCGGTGACGCGTCGGGTGGCCCTGAAAGTGGTTCGTCTGGGCATGGACAGCCGTCAAGTGATCGCTCGGTTCGAGGTGGAGCGCCAGGCCTTGGCGCTGATGAACCACGAAAACATCGCCAAAGTTCTGGATGCCGGGACGACCCCAACGGGGCGGCCTTATTTTGTGATGGAGTTGGTTCGGGGCATTCCGATTACACAGTACTGCGATGACAACAAGTTGACCACGCCCCAACGCCTGGAACTTTTCATCGATGTCTGTCACGCCGTCCAGCACGCCCATCAGAAAGGCATCATCCATCGCGACATCAAGCCAACGAATATCCTGGTGACGATGCACGATCACAAGGCGGTGGCCAAGATCATTGATTTCGGCATTGCCAAGGCAACGCAACAGAAGTTGACCAATAAAACGCTCTTTACCCAGTTCCAGCAGTTTATCGGAACCCCTGCTTACATGAGTCCGGAGCAGGCGCAAATGAGCGGGTTGGACCTCGACACCCGTACTGACATCTACTCGCTGGGAATTCTGCTCTACGAGCTGTTGACGGGCAAGACCCCCCTGGATGCGAAGGAACTTTCCAAAGCCGATTATGATGAAATGCGCCGGCGGATTCGAGAGGAGGATCCGATCCTGCCCTCCACTCAACTGCGAACGATGGCAGATGCCGAAATCACGACCGTCGCCCAACGGCGCCATGCCGAACCCGCCCGACTGAATCGACTGGTTCAGGGGGAGCTGGACTGGATTGTCATGAAGGCGATCGAGAAGGACCGCAATCGGCGCTACGACACCGCAACGGAGTTAGCGCTCGACGTCCGGCGTTATCTCGACTTGGAGCCTGTCAAAGCGATCGCACCGAGTCGGCTGTATCAGTTGTCGAAGCTGGTACGTCGCCACCGGGGTCCCTGTTTGGCGGCAGCAGCGGTCTTGTTGACCTTGATCGCGGGCTTTTCAGTGAGTTCATGGCAGGCCATCAGGGCGACGCGGGCCGAGACCGCGGCCGCTCAGGCGGCCGACACGGCACGGCAAGCCCGTCATGTTGCCGAGGAATCTGCCGCGGAAGCGAATCGGCAACGACGGGTAGCGGATGCCGCCGCACAGGAATTGCAACAGAATCTTTATGCCTCGGATATGAATGTGGCGCAGCAGTTTCTCGCCCAGGATAACATTTCCAAAGTACGTGAGCTGTTGGCAAAGCACATTCCGGTTGACGGGGAGCCGGATCATCGAGGCTTCGAGTGGCGGCACTTGTGGGATCAAAGCCGGGGGGATGAACTCTACGTGTTTCAAGGTCATCAAGAGGGGGTCGGGGCGTTGAGTTTTTCGAGCGACGGCCGTTGGTTGGCATCGATCGGAGGCGACCAGAAGGTGTTTGTGTGGGAGATCGATCGAAAGGAACTGGTCCGCGAACTCAGCATCCCCCGCCAGGGCTCATTCCGAACGGTTCGAGTGGAGTTCGGGTTGGGAGATCGATACTTGGTGGCGGGCTCGGTCTACTCTCGACATCGACCGAACGACCTCACGATTTGGGACACCACGACTTGGGCAAAGGTCGCCTCGGTTCCGTCGATGGGATTTCCCGTGAAGTTTCTTCGGGAACCACCCCAGATGATCGGACTATCAAGCGGTGGATTCGTTCGCAGCGGTTTTCTTGAGGCGGCCGATC
>DEAY01000203.1 GCA_002348345.1 Verrucomicrobia bacterium UBA2970 | reverse complement strand
CGCCTGCGCCACGAGATCTACAACACCATCCACGCCCTGCCTTGACCAGGGACTCCGCCCCCACACCATGGCCAAGGATTCGCCCACCGAGATCCGCGATCGAGGCTACCTGATCCGAAGTCATCGCCTGAGTGATACCAGCCTGATCGTCGAGTGGCTCTGCGCGACCCACGGCCGGCTGACCACCGTCGCCAAGGGGGCGCTGCGAAAGAAGTCGCCTTTCCAGGGAAAACTCGATCTTCTTTTTCTGGCGGACCTCAGTTGCCAACGAAAACCACGATCGGATCTCTTCCCTCTCAAAGAAGTTTCAATACTGCATACACCAACACAAATCCGCCGATCGATACGGCGACTCAATTCGGCGGCCTATTTCATCGAGCTAATTCGTCGGACGACCGAACTCGACACGCCAATCCCCGAGCTCTTCGAACTTTTCCATGTGGCCGTCCAAACGATCGATCAAAGGCCGGCAGGCCCCGGATTGGCGCTATGGTTTGAGTGGCAACTACTTGAACGCCTTGGACTACAACCGGCTCCGGAGGATCTTCGACTTCCCCCAGGTGAGATCCAAACCCTCTCACTCTGGAACAAATCCCAGATTCCACCCAACGACTCCTTGGAATCAATGGACCAGATCACCGGGATCGCAACATTCCTGGGTCGGACTTGGGAACAAGAACTCGGCCGCTGCACGAAACTACGAGCGCTCGTTCTCACCCCGAGCTAGGCGACTCCCAACCTCCCGCCACGTCTCAAGAGCCGATTCCATGAAAAAAGAGAGGGCGCTCAACCTCGTTGAGCGCCCTTCCAAATCGCTATACGCAATAATCGAAATACGAAGGCCTATTTCGCCTTTCGGTTGCCGACCAGCTTGGCTTTGTGCTGTTTCAGATACTTTTCCACCGCGCGGCGCTGTTCCAACCGAACAGGAATCCCCTTCTGATTCAAATTACGCAAATGTCGGTAGTGGCAGAGTGTCTTTCCCAGTTGAACGATCTCAATGTGGAATTCACCAACCTGCCATAACTGCCCCGACTCGAGGTCCGTCTTTGCCGTTACTTCCTTATTCAACTTCATAATTGTTTTTCAACGTATCGGACAGTACTCATCCATCGAATGTTCAAACAGGAGCCCTCGTCGAAACGGTGGATGGCCTATCCTTGGTTCATCGGTCCATCAAGCGATGGCGGATTCTCCCGATTAGGATGCCTCCCAGATCGATCAGTTCGAAGCCAAACCGAAGAGCTCGTGATCATGACTGAAAACCATATCCCTGTCGAGAATAATTCAGGCATTTCTGTCAGGACCCTTGAATTCTCCCGTTGAGGAGGCCCCTTGAATCTTACCAACCCTTCCTTTTTCACCTCCTCTGACGCTTGTGTCCTGGGAAAATTCACCTGATTCCACGGACAGGAATATATTTTCAACGAATCCCCTAATAAACCACCATCCTTCGTGTCTTACCCCTGATGAAGTCCTCATCTAGCAACGAAAGCAGAAATCATGTCTGAAGCGTGCGGGGAGCCGATAAACCCGAGATGAAACCCGTGTTGGATTCGAAGGCTGGTAATGAATACGAAGGACCGTCCCTGACGGACCTGTTCGAGCAACTTGAAGTCCCTCTGCTCCGATACGCCAGTCACCTTGTGAACCGGGAAGAAGTGGCCCAAGATCTCGTTCAGGAGGCCTTTCTCCAGCTTCACCGACACCACTCCACCGTGACCGCCCCCAAGCCCTGGTTTTACCGAACCGTTCATAATCTCGGGCTCAACTATCACCGGAATGAAAACCGGGTCGTTTCGCTCCATCCCGAGTCCGACCCCGGGGCTCACGACCCAAGCCAGGGAACGAACAAGCCGATGATACCCGATGAATCTATTCTGAGACTCGAGGCAATCGGACAGATTCGACTGGTTCTGGCCGCGCTTTCCCCTCAAAAAAGAGACAAGCCTGAAGAGATTATCCGGTTGCTCCCCGACTATGATAGCAGCGATTTGAACCAAGAAGTGTTCCGCCGGCAGAAACAGATTATCATCGCCACCCTCCATCGTTGACGGAAGAAGTAGGACCAGATGGATGAAGTATCCGAACCAGGTTCGCGCGCGAGTTGAGGAAACGATCCTGAGGTAGAACCTGGAGCCCCAGAACGTAGCGCTGACAAGATCGACAGGATCGTTCACTGAGGGCCAAAAACTGGATGGGTTGCACAATCCCCTCCCCACCGAGGGCAGGCACTCTACCTTTGTAAAAAACGTCCAGGTGGATCCAGAGTGACTCGTTGGTCTTGAATAAAACACTCCCTCGGAACTCCGACGCCAACCTTGGCACCGGACTGGTCATCGGCCTCCTCCTCATGGCCATCCTCCTCCTCCGAAGTCGATGGGCCCTTCGCCCGACAGCCTAGGAACCGCGGTGTGCCCCCCCCCTCCTAGAGCCGGTCAAGAAGCTTCCGCTCGGGCCGGTTTCCCTGTGTTGACAAGCGCTCGTAACTGTGGCCTAATTTTCAGCCCTCGCAGAGAGCAGTGGTGGGATACCCAAGCGGCCAACGGGGGCAGACTGTAAATCTGCTGGCATTGCCTTCACAGGTTCGAATCCTGTTC
>DEAY01000372.1 GCA_002348345.1 Verrucomicrobia bacterium UBA2970 | reverse complement strand
TGGTGGGAATCTCCGGGGTGGTGCTCTCGGCGGACCGAAAAGCCTTGATGATGGTGATTCCCGACATGCAGCCGGTGATGCAAATGGAAGTGGTGTATCGTCTGAGAACCGTTGAAGGGCAGGCCCTGGAGGGATCCGCCTATGCGACCGTTCACGAGTTGCAGTCGGTCGATCTGGCCGAGATGGGGTTTTCCGTCTCCGAGGTTGCGGGGGCGCTCGAGTCTCCCGTTCACAACCAGTCGGCCTTGGAAGAGGGTGGTGAGGGAGGCGCCGTTAGCGGAAAGGTTTTGTATGAAACGATGGGATGTATGGCGTGTCACTCCCTGGACGGCTCCACCGTCGGACGGTCGGGGCCGAGCCTGAAAGGCGTGTTCGGTTCGCTGAGGGAGTTTCAGAAAGGGGCCCCGCGACGAGCGGACAGGCCTTACCTCCGCGATGCCATCCTCAATCCTCCCAAGAATATTCTCAAGGCCTATGCCACTTCCGACATCGGCATGCCTTCCTATTCGGGGATTCTCAACGAGCGGCAAGTCGACGCCTTGATTGAGTTCATCGCCTCGCTCGCGGAGTGAGAGTCCCACGGCCTAGCGTGAACCAACCATGTTCCTAAGGGGGGGCAACGTTCTGCGGACGGTGTTGGTCGATGGCGTGGGATCTCGCTGGGCCCCGGCATTTGCGCTTGACCTGCATGCGCTGGCGCTATTTCGAATTGGTCTCGGGTTTCTGCTGGTTTGGGATCTCGGAACGCGGCTCGTCGATTTTGAGACCCACTACACGGAATCGGGAATCCTCCCCTTGGAGGCGACGGTCGGCTATTCCGATGCGCCGGCCTTACTCCCGTTGCATAAATTCAGCCCTAGCGGATGGTGGCAGCGAGGGCTTTTCGTGGGAGCTCTGGTCGCCAGCGCCGGGATGCTGCTTGGGATTCGTGCTCGAAGTTGTTGTTTCATCGGATGGCTCTTGTTGGCGGCGGTTCATGCCAGGAATCCGCTGGTGTTGTACGGGGCGGATCAATTGCTGATCGTCGTCTTGTTCTGGGGCATGTTTCTTCCGCTGGGCGCCCGGTGGGGCGTCGATGCATGGCGGGCTGGACGGCGGGGAGCGGGGCGAGTCATGACCGCGGCTGGCATCGGGCTGGTCTGGCAGGTTTCGGTGGTCTACTTCTTCAGCTTTCTCAGCAAGACGGGACCCAGTTGGGGCCAGGGAGAGGCATTGGAGATGGTGTTGAGGTTGGAATACTATACGTCCGATTGGGGGCGGTGGTTACTGGGACGCCCCGGATGGCTTCCTCTCTTGACGAGGGCGACCTTGTGGATCGAATCGGTGGCGCCCCTGATGCTGTTGGTGCCCCATCGCGGCGTTCGATGGGGCGCGCTGGCCCTGCTGGGGGGGCTTCAGGTGGGGTTTGCGATTTTTCTCGAGGTAGGGCTGTTTCCCTATATTTCGATCCTCGCTCTGCTTCCCCTTCTGCCACGAGTGATCCAGTGCAGAAAGAATCCTGTTCGGGGTGAAGTGCGGTTGAATCGAGCTGGAGAATGGGGGGCTGGGTTGAGTGCGATCGCCATGGTGCTTTGGAATATCGGTGTGAGTCAGGTTCAATTCGAAAAAAACCGATTGAAATCGATGCTTCCGTCCCCGTTGGTGTGGGGGCTGGAGCGCTTTCATTTGGATCAAAGCTGGTCGATGTTCTCGCCCGATCCCCCATCGGACACGTCTTTGTTGATGATCAAGGGGACGCTCGGCACGGGCGAGGAGATCAACGTGCTGCGTCCGGGGGAACCGATTTCCTGGCGGCGCCCCAACCGTCCGGCTGCCAGTTTAGGAGGGGATCGTTGGCGGGCTTATCTGCTGAACCTCAGACAACGAGGCCTCACCTGGCGACCCGTATGTCAGTTTTGGATGGAACGTTGGGGTCGTGAGTTTCCTGAGGCCGCGGCCATTGAGCAAGTGGAGGTTTTCTCCTTTCAGATTGCGGGGCCATCGGGCAGACCCAGAGAGCTCGTTCGCGTGTTTCACGAGAGGGCTCAACCATGATGATCAAAACCGATAATAAAAGATGAGAATGGAAGATCTCTTGGGGGTTAATATTCATCCGTCTGCGTCGATGGATGGGTGGAGGGACCGGTTCCTGGACGCGATCTCCAAGGGCTTTGTGCCGCCCATCTTTCTGTATCAGGGGCCTCGGTCGGCAAGCTTGTGGGAACGTCTTCATGTCCAGTATGCATCCGCCTCGCAGGATCGGACGGCTGAGGCTCTCTATCGAAGATTGTTCGAATGGTTGGAAACGGTTTTGGGTTCGGGGTCGGTGGAATTGGTCTCGCTGGGGTGCGGATTGGCCGAGAAGGAGGGGCAGTGGTTCGAGGTTTCGGGAAAGCGACGGATCGAGGTGCAGCTTCTCGATGGGAGCTTCGAACTGGTGGCTGAGGCAAAACGTCGACGGGTTCACCCGGGGTTCCATGGCGAGGTTGGGGCGACGGTGGCCGATCTCACGTCGCCGAGCCTTTGGCGGGATCTTGCTCGTTACCGGGCCGGGTGCCCGGTGATCTACACGCTCTTTGGAATGCTTCCGACGCTCGCGCCCGAGTTCCTGATCCCCCGGATCGGGCCACTCTTGAGGGAGGGAGATTGGCTGCTCCTGGACGCCAATCTGATCCCGGACTCCCCGGAGTACGATGGAACGGTGCCGCCGAGAATCGTTTCCCAGTACGACAACCCCGAAACCAGGGAGTGGCTGCTGGCCTCATTGGCCGAGTTGGGAATCTATTCCAACGCCGGATCCCTCGCGTTTCATGCCCAGGGAAGCCTTCACCGGAGCGAGGTGCCCCGGATTGTGGCCTCGTTTGCGTTCAACCAAACCGTGACCGTCGGTCTGTTCGGGAAATCGATTGGGTTTTCCAAGGAACGCTCATTGCGAGTCTTCCGTTCGAACCGATACTCCGTTCCCCTGCTGACGATGATGTTGGAACAGCAGGGGATTCGTGTGGTTCATGTTCTCACCTCGGAGACGGGAGAGGATGGCCTCCTGGTCTGCCGTTCGTCTCCTACCGCATCCCTACCGGGCGGAGGATGAGCTCGTGAAGCACTGAAGGGTGTCGATGACCGCTTTGACTCTTGGGATTTCGTGGGTGCGGAGGAGGTGCGTTTTGCCAAGGGCGGCCAATACCGCGAAGAACGATTCGGCCGTTCGCACCTCTTCGCCGAAGAATTCGAAGGCGTGGGGAAGTGCGTGGCAGATGGGCTTGCCGAGTGAGTTCAGTCGGAACGACTGGACAAAGGTCTCCATTTGATAGCGCACCCGAGCGTTTCCATCGGACAAGTTTTTGTAATAGAATCCGAGTCCCGGATCGAGAATCACTTTTTCCAGGCCCCGCTGAGTGGCCCGATTGATCTCCTTCTTAAAATACTCGTGGAAGGCGCGGTAAGGATCGCCCGAGAACGTCAGAGACTCGACCTCTCGAACATGGGGGCCCTGGACGTAGGAGACGATCACCGCCGCGTTGGCCTCGGCCGCGAGTTGGTAGATCCGCTCACATTCCGAGGTGCCGGTCATATTGATGACCTGGGCCCCCTCTTGGAGGACCGCCGCCGCCACGGTGGCCGAATAGGTTTCGACCGAGAGGGTCAGTCCCTCGCCGATGAGGGGGGCCACGATGGAGCGGAGCATTTTGATTTGGTCCTCCGGCGATACCCGTTCGGCGTGACCCAAGGTGGATTCACCCCCGATGTCGATCACGTCGGCCCCCTGGGTGTGCAGAAGCTTGGCCCTCTGGATGGCCGCCTCGGGGCTCAAACAGACACTTTCCCGATACCAGGATTGAGGGGAGAGGTTGACCACCCCCATGAGTCGGGGTCCGGCACCGATCCTCAGCCCTTCCGAGCCAATCGACAGGGGGGAAATCTCCTTGTCAAACTCCTCTTGGTGTCGTTGCCAGAGGGCGGCAAGCCACTCGAGATCAAGCATGGTGCAATCGCTTCTGATCGACGCTTCGGAATCTTAACCCTGAAATCCCAATCAAAAAAACAACTACCAATCGTGGGCGGAGGGTTTCACTCCACGAACGTAGGTGCCGAATCCATACATGGTCGGTTGGTAGGCGCCGACGTAGGAAACCTTGGCGCGGTCGGGGATCTGATCCTCCATGTCCAGACACCAGTAGGAGGCATTGACCAGGAGTCGTCGCAGGTCCTCGCTGAGCAGGTCCACCGAGGCCCCCATGGTGGTGCAGAAGATCCGGTTGGTCTTGCCAGACGCTCCCTGGTACAAGCGCGTCCAGGCGATCGGCATGAGGGAAGTCTCGAGTTTGATGGGATCGTCGGGTTTCATGCCGGTCAGGGTCGCACCGTGAAGAAGGATATCGTCGGTGGGTTTCAGATTGCGGACCCCATAGACATCCGAGGTCCCAAACACATCAACTACCCCCTTCAGAATCGGATGGTTGCGATGTTCGCCGTTAATCAACCCACGAGTGGCTTCCCGTTTGTGGTGACCGTGATGATTGATCCAGGTTTCGCCCAAAACCTGTTGCCCGAAGCCCCCCTTCCATTCCTCGGAACGGAAATCGTATCGCTGATAGGGACTGGTTTTGTTTCGCTTCATGTTGAAGGCATGCGTTGCCGTCCGGAGACCAATGATCGGTTTGCCGGAATCCAGGTAGGCTTGAAAGACCTTCATTTGATCGTCGTTGGGTTCGCGGAAACGATAGAAGACCACCAGCAGGTCGGCGGTCGAGATCCGTTCAAATCCAGGCAGGTTGGTCTGGTTGTCGGGGTCAATGTCTCCTGTTTCGGGGTCCACGGCGAACAAGACCGTGCACTTGAACCCATGATGTTTTGCCAGAATCTTACCCATCATCGGCATTCCCTCCTCTGATCGGTATTCCTCGTCTCCGGTCAGAAAGACAATATGCTTCCCGTGACCAGGGCCGGCACCGCCTTCGTAAACGACCCAGTCCTTGGCCTGAGTGGTCATCATGCCGAGGAAAAACGGGGTGAGGAGGAGGGACTTGAGCATTGCGTGGATGGCGTTCATTCTCATGGGGTTGTAATGGTTGTTGGCGGAATTATGGATGAAGGCGTTCCAAAAAATCAATAAGCGAGCGCCATTGGTTCGAGATGATCCCGCATCGGGACAATCGTTGCTCAATGGGGGAGGGCCGCTTCCATAATCCGTTCCTCGGTGGCTTCGGCCCTGTTGAATTCGCCGGTTTTCTTCCCTTCGCACATCACCAGGATCCGGTCTGAAATCGCCAGGACCTCGGGTAGTTCGGAGGAGACCATCACGACGGCAAGCCCGGTTTGAGTGAGCTCATCGATCAAGCGATAGATCTCTTTCTTGGCATTGATGTCGATCCCACGGGTGGGTTCGTCGAGGAGGAGCACCTTCGGGTCGGTAGAAAGCCACTTAGCCAGGACGACTTTTTGCTGGTTGCCCCCACTGAGATTTCGAATGACTTGTTGCAGCGAGGGGGTCTTGATGGTGAGGCGTTGAACGAACCGGTCGACGAGCGCGGTCTCCTTGGACGGGCGAATGAGACCCCCACGTTCACATTGGCCGATCGCCGAGAGGCTGGCGTTTTCGGCAACCGTCATCTTAAGTACGAGTCCTTGCCCCTTGCGATCCTCGGGAGCCAGGGCGATGCCAGCACGGATGGCATCACGAGGGGAGCGAATGGTAAGTGGGTTTCCGCCCAAGGTGATGGCCCCCTCCGTGAGGTGTGGATGGAGTCCAAAGATCGTTTCGAGCAATTCGGTTCGGCCGGCTCCCATGAGTCCGAAAATTCCCAATACTTCCCCTTGATGGACGTGAAAATCGAATCGGTCGACCAGACGGACAGAGGGCGCTTCCGTTGAGCGGAGAGTGAGCCCTTCAACCTGGAGAAGGGCTTCGGTTCCTTGCGAAGGGGTTTTGGGATACAGTTCGGAGAGGTCTCGCCCCACCATCATTTGAATCATGGTGCTTCGATCAAGCGAGGCCATGGGGCGACTGCCGACCCACTTGCCATCTCGGAACACGGTCACGTCGTCGGCGATTTCGAAGAGCTCCTCGAGTTTATGGGTGATGTAGATCATTCCGGTCCCGGCCGCCTTAAGGCGTTTGATCAGGCGGAAGAGGGTGGCGATTTCCTGCTCGGTAATCGCCGAAGTTGGTTCATCCATGATCATCACCCGCGCCTTCAAGGAGAGGGCTTTGGCAATTTCCACGATTTGCTGCTGTCCGACCCTCAAGCGCCGGACGGGAATCTCGGGGTCAATCTCACACTCGAGTTCGGTCAGGAGTTGGGCGGCCTCCCGGTTGATGCGGTTGTAGTCGATCATGCCTAGCCGATTGAGGGGTTCCCGTCCGAGAAAAATATTTTCTGCAACGCTCAACTGGGGGATCAGATTTAACTCCTGAAAGATAATGGCGATTCCGGCGGTTTGTGCCTCGCGAGTGCTGTGAAATTGAACCGGGCGTCCCAAGTATCGGATCGTGCCGCGATCCGGGCGGAAGACCCCGGCGAGGATATTCATCAGGGTTGATTT
>DEAY01000436.1 GCA_002348345.1 Verrucomicrobia bacterium UBA2970 | reverse complement strand
CATGAATCCCGTCCCCCGCAAGAATGACCGAACAAACCACTCCTCTTCCTGAATGGATTGGTAGGTGCCCCGGATGAGAATCGGTTGAGCTCGATCGACGGATCAATGTGGTGAGTCAATTCTCCCAGGAGCTAAACCAACGATACACGGCGTGTTACCGGACGGTGGCCGAGATGGAAGGGCTGTTTGAGCAGGTGGGCTGGACCGCCTGAAGAATCACCGCTCTACCAGCACCGGGAGGATACGGTGGTGTGGTGGTTTCAATTCAAGCGGGCGTAGAGACCAAGGCGAGATGCCATCGGAGGGCTCAGGGAGCCTGGTCGCCTCGATGGTCGAGAAATCCCTGCCCCCAATTGCTGTTTGCCACGGTTTCCGGTGCCACGGGTTCATCCGCCAGGCGTTCGAGTCGCGGCCAGAACGCCTCGAGTTTACGTTTGATTTTCGCTTGAGCCAGGTGCCGTGAAAACCGTGCAAACGGGAGCCAAGCGGGGTCGCCGAGGCCATCGATCAAGAACAGATGCCACGATCCGTCCTGGCGATGTTGGGCGGCCAGGTTATGGTCAAGGATGGCGCGGGAGAGGATTGAATTCTCAACCATGAATTCCGCGAAGGTTTCGAATGCCGCGCGAAAGGTCGTCGGAGCGTAGCCGATTGACACGAGTTCCCGCAGACTTCGGGAAATCTTTCCATCGTGGTCGCGGATCAGATCGAGCACCAATCCGGGGCCGAGATCGGTCTCAATGGGGCCGTAGCAGCGGGGGAGGCATTGACTCGCGTTGGGCCCGATTCGTTTGAAAACGGTGGCGAGTTCCCTCTGCTCGTGAGCGTTGTTGTCGTAGACACGTCGCCATCTCTGAGGAATCCAGTGGGTTTGGGATCGAACGGTTCGGCGTTCGTCCTGCCGCAGGACTTTGATGCAGCGGTGATCGTTGCGTGGATCGACGAAGCAGAGCCGGCGGCCACCGATCCCGAAGGGTTTGTGAGATCGGAGAATGACTTCGAAGGAATCGTTTGGCGGCTGGTTTAGGATGTCCATCAGGACTGAATGGCCTGGAACGCGGCGGGGGTTAGTATGAGCCTCTCGGCGTAGGCTGTGAAGTAATAATCCGCGGCGGGCTCCGGCACGAATGATCCATCGACTTTTCTGAGACGATGGTCGGTCGGAGTGAACGCCGATGATCGAGGGTTCGGACGATTCCGAGACACGGTCGGTATGATGGGAGCAACCTGCCCCTCCCCTCCGAGTGGCGTGGCGGTGATCTTGACAGGCAATCGGTTCCGCTTACGATCCGGGGGTCCTCGTTGGAAAGATCTGTGACGACTCCGGGAAAAGCCCTATGGAATCAATCGGACCGTGGTTGGTGATGGCCGGGGCCTACGCGGCTTGGCAGTCGGCTCGTTACTCTTGGTGGCGTTCCACCGTGTCCTATGCATTGCCCCGCGTCTTGATGTATCACATGATCGCGCCGCCCCGGCGCGGGGCTCGTTTCAATGGGATGCGGGTCAGTCCAGAGGCCTTTGAATGGCAGTTGAAGTGGCTTCGGAACAATGGCTTTGAGTTCCTGTCGATGTCCCAGTTGATCGGCGATGCCGTTCCTGAGCGGTCGGTTGCCATCACGTTTGACGACGGGTTTGAGGATAACTTCACGGCCGGTTTTCCCTTGCTAAAGAAGTATCGAGCCAAGGCGACGCTTTATCTGGTGGCCAATCGCCACGATGGTACGGATTGGTCGGGGAAAAAGAAGGCCCATCATCAAGGAGGTGAATTGCTTCGTGAACCGAAGTTGTCGGATGACCAGGTGAAGGAAATGGTGGCCTCCGGACGGGTTGAACTGGGGGCCCACACGCTGACACATGCTAATCTGGCGGCACTTTCTAGGGAGGAGAGCGCCGAGAGATTGTTGGATCCAAGGAAGCCCTGGAGGCGAGTTTTGGGGTTCCCGTCACCAGTTTCGCTTATCCCTTTGGAATCTGGAGTGCGGCAGACCGCGAGTTAGTTCGTGACGCGGGGTTTCTCACGGCGGTGACAACGGATCGCGGGATCGATTCCCTTCCGTTTCCGGAGCCATTGACGCTTCGTCGCATCAAGGTCAGCGGCCGGGAGGGGCGCTTTGCCTTCAGATTGAGAGTCCGCACCGGGCGGCGGGGAATCTGGAAGTGATCGCCTCCCCAACAACGGATTTGTTTTTTGTCACGCGACGCGAACCGATCGGACAGGGCAAGGGGAAGAAGAGACGAGGTTCTCATCAATATCTTCTTGCTGCCGATCCTCCCCAAGGAATGGGGGGTTGGCCGAGCCCTTGGCGCTCCTGCCTCTGCTTGGGTTCGCCTTGTCGAGAGGGAGTTGGGGCGATGAGGTTGCCGAAGATCGATCGGACAGACTGGATTGCGATCGTGTCAAAGCGAAACGGGGCGGTTGTCTCGAATCCCAGTCACAGTGGTCCTGAATCAAGGGCGTCCAAACCTTGATGGACCCTGTCCCGGGGAGTCGGGCGCCCCGCTTGTGGATTTTCCCCGGTCTCATTGGAAAAGGAGTCCGGTTCTTTCCCGTTCTTGGGATCAGGGCTTGTCAAAATGGATCGGTGTGAGCGGCAGTTCGTTTGTCGTGCGAGGTTGGTAGCGCCCCTTGCGGATGGCGCCCCGCTTGTGGCGTTCGGCCTGAGGATCAGGTCCGTCAGGTGGATTCAGTGCCCGTGAAAGAAATCGGAAAGCCTCGGGCATCCGCCAATCCATTGAACGTCCGGTATGCGCAGCGCCCCGATGGAGGTGATAGTCATGTTCGATGGCCGCGTCGTAGAGGAGTCGATGGAGTAACTCTGCCGAACGAAAGGTGCCGTTGGCGTCCTCGTCTCCGGCTTCAATCAGGAGTTGCAGTCCCGATTCCCGCAATTTCCGAGGATGGTCGATGACCAGCGTCGGTGGATGGATGCTGCGCCAGAAAGCTTTGTCCACGGGATTGCCGAATCGGGCGTGCAAGATCGGTCGGATTCGAGGGCCAAACCGACTGAGGTCCCAGTCCTCGTAGGCGGTCACCGGGGGGAATCCCGGCTCCATCGCTGCGGCCGCTACAAACAGGTTGGGATGCCGCAGGGCGATGCGCAGGGTGCCCTGCCCTCCGGCGGAAGCGCCACCGATTACCGTTCCCGCCCGATCCTGCCGAACCTTGTAATGGTCGCGCATGTATTGGAGCATCTGTCCGGTGATAAAGCGCTCCCACTGATTGGTTCCGTCGTGCCAGTCGATGTAATAGGACGAACCGGTCACCGGTGTGACGACGACGCAGGGAGTCAAGGCGCCGGAAGCCCAGGCTGATTCGATATAGGGCTTCATCCGCCGTTGGAGGAGCCCCTTCCCGGAGGAGCCGCCGTGTAACCAAATGAACAGTGGGAGCGGGCTGTTGAGTTCCGCATAGCCCGGCGGAAGCAGGACATCCACCGCCGCAGGGCTGGGGACGAGGGTCGTCTCAAGTTTTAGGTTGAGGAGGCTTCCCGATGGCGGATTTGCCACGCTTCGGGGGGGCATTGAAAGCGTCAGTATGGTTAACAACGCGCAAAGGGGGATCTTCGGTTTCAGGAGATGAGTCGTCATGGTGCTCTTCGGAGTTTTGGGTCGGGAATGGTGCCTCAGGCGGCCTGGTTCATTTTGAAAAGTCTGTTGCCGTGCGATTTGATGACTTGGACCGAAGACGAGTGATGGTCTCTGGATCCCACGTGGTCGGCGATTGAGGATCTCGGGGATGCATCAGGGGGGCAGCAATGAGCGCAAAGAGACGGCCCTGATGAAGGGGAAGGCATCCAAGAAACGGTGTTGGGCAGGCCAAGAACGGGTCCATATTAGTAGGCTTACCGGAGGGCGGCATCTTTCGCAATCGGATTGAGCGTTCGTGACAGACAACGGTGAATCTTCCTGGAGTGCGAAATGAAATCTCGAAACTTTTTTTGATGTGGTCGCGAAGAAAACATTGTAAAGGTAGCCGAGATGAGGAAATCGTCGGCGTTTACCTTGATTGAACTTTTGGTTGTCATTGCGATCATTGCCATCTTGGCGGGAATGTTGTTGCCGGCTCTGTCGAAGGCTAAGGAAAAAGGCAAGCAGGCGCTCTGTATGAGCAACCAACGTCAGTTGGGTATCGCTTCCCGCCTTTACGTGGAGGACAATGACTCCCGATTCGCCTTCACCTTCCAGGTGCGAGGTGCCAACGTTTTCCGTAAGGCATGGTTTAATTTTCTCCAGCCCTATTCGCAGGTCACGAACGTGATGTTATGTCCCTCGCGGAGCAAGCAGTTTGACCTGTTCTACGCAAATTATCCGAGCGATCGGCGGGACCGAGCCGTTTCAAACTACGCCGCCAATTTTCGTTTGGGGGGATGTGATTGGCCCTCTCACTGGCCGAAGGAGCGATATCCCCAGATGAGGGATGTCGAGGTGCGAGCCCCATCGAGCGTCGTGCATCTTACCGATGGAGGAATGCAGGCACTTCCCACCGAAGATCCTGAGAAGTGCGTGACCCCACGGTCCAAGGAAAAACCCGGTTGTTGGATTGTGCACGATCCGATGGTGGTTCCGTTTGGAGAACATGTGACCTCGACGGATCCCAATTGGGGCGGGCCTCACCTTCGCCATCTCTCTCGCAGTCTCCTCCTGTTCGTGGACGGTCATGTCGAGTCCAAGCGGTCGGAACAATGGTATTGGGGGGGGACGCCGTGGTTGAAACCACGCGAAGGCGGCCAAGGGGTGCGCTAGGAGAGGCGGGTCAGTTTCTTTGCCAGGCCAAGCTTGGAGAGAGGCCTCCGGGTTGATGGGAAGCATCGGCCCCGGAAGGCAATCGTCGGCCGGGACATCGGGGTCGCGATTTTCAGGGTGAGCCTCCCCTTCATGGGCCCGATCGCGGCACCTCACCGGTTTTCGTAAAGAATTTTCCTCGGGAGAAGTTGCGGTCGTGGGGCGCGATTGATTCGTCCTGGTTTTCGCTGGCCGGTCCCGTGACGCCCCTGGTCTCCCAGGTCACGGCGGGCGGTTTCCGCCAACGCCGTCAGTCTTGCCACGACCTGTGGATGCCCGTTGGCAAGGTTCTTTGTGCAACGGATGTCGTTCCTCAGATGGAAGAGCAAGGTCTCCGGTTTCTGGGTTGCGTTGAAGTGGGGATGGGCGCCAGATGAGGGGGGCACCGGAAGGAACATCTTCCAGGGGCCGGACCGTACGGCTTGCAGTTGGCTTTGGTGATAATAGAAGAATGCGTTGTAGGGAGTGGTTGCGGAGCCGTCTCCGAACAACAACGACGAAATATCGTGCCCATCGGTTTGTCGGTCGTCTCCAGGGAGCGCTCCGGCAAGGGTTGAAAAGGTGGGGAACAGGTCCATCGTCGTCGCCAGTTCGCGGCAGACGGTTCCGGCCGGGATAGTGCCTGGCTGCCAGACGATGGTGGGGACCCGGAAGGCCCCTTCGCTGGTCGTGTAACCGCGACCGTGAAGCGGGCGGTTGGAACCCCGGCGAAGATCAGCGGGGTCACGTTGAATGGGGGCCCCGTTGTCCGAGGTCCAGATGACAAACGTGTTCCCGGCGATGCCCAGCTCTCGAAGTTGGTCGAGCATCACGCCCATCGACCAGTCGAGTTCCTCGACGGCGTCTCCCCATGGACCATTCGCACTTTTCCCTTTGAATCCCGGACTGGAGAAGGGCGTTGATGTGCTGCCGGGCATGGCCTGCGGGAAGTAGAGAAAGAATGGTTCATTCTGGTGCTCGGCGATCCACTTCATGGCCCGTTCGGTGTAGCGTTTCGTGAGGCCATTGCGATCACAGGGAGCCTCGATGACCCGTTCGTTTTCCATCAGCGGAAGAGGGGGCCACTTCGAGCCGTCTTTCTGCCACACCCGCTCGGTCATGTCATCGGAGTAGGGCACGCCGAAGAACCAGTCGAAGCCCTGCCGGGTCGGGAGAAACTCGGGCTGATCGCCGAGATGCCACTTGCCGACAATCGCCGTGGCATAACCCTGTTCTTTGAGAACCTCGGCGATCGTGACTTCATCAGGGTGAAGACCGTAGCGTGAAACGGGCCTCAGCACCCAACCGTCTCGCTCGTTGACATGCATCCCGACCCGTTGCGAATAGCAACCGGTCATCAGACTGGCCCGGGAGGGAGTGCAGACGCCCGCAGTGGTGTAGAAGTGAGTGAATCTTCGGCCCTCCTTTGCCATGCGATTGAGGGCAGGGGTCCGATGAAGCGTCGAGCCGAATGGCTCGATGTCGCCGTAGCCGAGGTTGTCGCAAAAGACCACGATGAAATTGGGTTTGCGGGGAGTCGTTACGGCCTGACCGATGTCGAGGCCGGGGACCAACAGGGCCAACAGCACGGCAAGCAAGCCGTTTCGTCTTCGATGGAGAGTAATCATCCCGGCGGGCCTCGTCTGAGGATTCAATGACTGCCCTCCCGAAGCGGGAGGAGTTGTCTGATTCTTGTCGCTCAGGTGGAGAGAGTCACGTCCTAATCCGGTTCGATGAACCCATGTGGCGGGTGGGGGGGGGCGGTCGATGCTTGGGGATGGTTGAGCGCGCCAATGCGACTCACCTGGTGCTGATT
>DEAY01000499.1:3487-4367 GCA_002348345.1 Verrucomicrobia bacterium UBA2970 | reverse complement strand
CTCTTTTCTTACAACAAGAAGCAGTCCTTTGGGATCGTTGACATCGACACCACCGCGACTGACCCGAGAGCGACCTATTCGGTGGTTGCTATTGACGGAGAGATCATCCATGAGATCTCGGTGAAACGGAGCATGCTGGGAGGGAATTAGCAAGCAGACTCCCGCGAGGGAGCGAGCAGCGCCAACACTTCCCGAAGCTGCGAGCGCTCGAGATGATCGCTCGCTGCAGCGACCTCGTCGGGCACGGTTTCATGCATCCAGGTGGTATGGTAGGGAACGTGAATCGCTTCGGCACCCAGTTCCCGGACAGGGAGAATATCGGACTTGAGTGAATTCCCGATCATCAGGAATTCGTGGGGAGGGATTCGATGCTGCTCAAGGATACCTCGGTAGGTCTCGATGGATTTCTCAGCTACTACCTCACGGAATCGGAAGTAGTGGCCTAGGCCTGAGCGTCGAATCTTGTTTTCCTGCTCCATCAGATCGCCTTTGGTGATGATCATCAAGTCATAGTGCCGCGTGAATTGTTCGAGAATATCATGAATTTCATCGAAAACAATCAGAGGCTCCTCAATGATTCCATTGCCAATGGCGATGATCTCTTCAACTTGGGAGGCGGTGACGGACCGCTTCGACAACTCGATCGCGGCCTCCACCATCGAGAGAGTGAATGTTTTAGCGCCGTAGCCGAACGACTTGATGTTCTTGATTTCGTGTCGATAGAGAACGGAATCGATCACGCTGGGTAAGGCATGGCCTTCGAGCAGATCTTTGAAGCATTGTTCAGCCCTGCGGAATCGTGTCTCATTATGCCAGAGAGTGTCATCCGCGTCGAATGCCACCACCCGGATCTGCTGAAATCCCCTATCCATGCTGCCAA
>DEAY01000499.1:0-3147 GCA_002348345.1 Verrucomicrobia bacterium UBA2970 | reverse complement strand
AACGGCCTTGCCGTTTTATGGGAGGAAACCAGCCCATCGAAGTCGGTCAGGCGCGTCCCGAATCGGTGGCGGATTTCGGCCTGGCTTCACGGCCCTCTTTTTCTCGCCCCCCTCGGTATCGCCGGTTCCCTCGTCGATTGCGATTGCCCCCCTCTCGTTCGCCATCGGAGGGACTGCTGGAACGATTGCCGCTACGAGGGGACGGAACCTTGGGAGCAGACTTTCCGGGGACAACCGAAAGCAGGAAATTCCCGACCCCGCCCACAAGAAGGATTTTCAGGAAAAAGGCGGTCTCAATAACCGGCAATGCCGCCGCGAGCCCCAGAAGCACGGAACCTCGAACCTGGTTTGCCGACGCGGTGCCACCTCCTTTCAAGCCATTGCCAATTCGAACAGCCAACCCCACCATGCCAATGACGCCAAAAACAACATAAAGGCCCATTAATCCTTGCCCGATCCAAGCCTCAAACCCTCTATGTGCCACCATCCGTTCACCAGCGAAGAGCCCCCCTGATCCCACCAACCCAAGCACAAAGCACAAAAATGGGCGGCACCACTTTTGGGCAGACCGTTCGACGTATCGCGGAAAGAGGGAGCAAATCCCAACCCAGCAGCCGGTTCCGGTTAGGGTAGTTAGCAAGACGAACCCGAGGGCCGTGAGAATCTCTGTTGTCTCCATAATCAGAAAAGCAAGGGGGCTTGATCAATTCGAACTCGTGGTTACAGCCGCAAGAACCGAATACAAACCGGCGTTGGAACCTCAAGCGAGGTCCCCGTCGCCGATAACAATCCGGAGCTTGGGTTGACCCGAAACAGGGTCACAGCATCAGAACTCTGATTGGCTGCGAGCAGGAATTTACCAGAGGGATCCAGCGAAAAATTCCGAGGCGTACGCCCGCCGGTCGGTTCGTTTTCGAGGAGGGTGATGGATCCGCGGTTGGGTTCAAACTGAAAAACGGCAATGCTGTCGTGGCCTCGGTTTGAGACATAGACGTAGCGTCCGTTTGGATGAACCTGCGTTTCAGCCGTTGAGTTTCCACCCGAGTAGTCATTGGGCAGCGTCGACCTTGTCTCGATCAAATTGAGTTTCCCGGTTGAGGGATCAAAGGCGAGGCTTGATAACGTGGAATGGAGCTCGTTGTTGACAAAGGCCAGCGATTGGGTGGGGTGAAAGGCAAGGTGTCTTGGTCCGGCTCCGGGAGCCAGGCTGAGGGACTGCGCGCCCCTGAGGCTGACTCGACCCGAGCGGGAATCGAAGGGGTAGACAAACACTTTATCGACTCCCAAATCCGCAGCGGCAGCAAACCGGCCTTGCGGGTCGAGATTGATGGAATGGGCATGAGGCGCAGACTGCCGATGCCGATTGACACTCTTTCCAAGATGCTGAATCTTTTCCGTCATCTCGCCCAAGCGTCCATCGGATCCAATGGCGATTGCCGACACGTTGCCGCCATTGTAGTTGGCAATGAGAAGGAAACGCCCGTTTCTGTCGAGCGTCAGGTGGCATGGAGCAGATCCTCCGGTCGGAACTTGGTTGATCCGTTCGAGGGCTCCTCCCTCTTTGATTCGGAATGAGCTGACAGCCCCGCTCGCCTTCCCCTCATATTCGTTGGTTTCGTTGACCGCGAAAAGAAACCGTCCGTTGCCGTGAATCGCCAGGAAGGAAGGATTGGCGCTTTCTGCCGCGAGATGGACCGCTCCGAAAGTTCCAGCATGGTCGTTGTAGCGGCAGGAATAAATCCCGCGCGACGAACCATTGGTGTAGGTCCCGAAAAACACCTGGAAATCTGCGGCGCTTGCGAAATGGAGTCCCATAACAAGCGCCAGGAAAACCCCGATCGAGAGGAATCGTTGCGGCACAGCAATCGGCATTCCCCTATCCAATCGTATCCTTTCCCGGCTGGCAAGCCTCGCAGCCTTGTCTTGGCTTCGTCACGGAGAAATCCTTGTCTCTCCGGGGTGGCGGTGTCTAGGATTCTCGTTCAACGACGTTTGAAGGTATGCAGCGTTCATGGCCACAATAGACCGATCGTCAGATCCCACCTTGTTCACACCGGGACCGCTCACGACGAGTCTATCTGTCAAGCAGGCTATGCTTCATGATGCCGGTTCGTGGCACCATGATTTCAACGCCAAAACGGCCCAGATTCGCGAAGCCCTCCTCCGTCATGCCGGCGTGTCTCGGGAAGAAGGGTATGAATGCGTCCCCATGCAGGGAAGCGGGACTTTCGGGGTCGAATCCGTCTTTCAGACCTGTGTTCCCGACGACGCCAAGGTGCTGGTGTTGGCCAACGGGGCCTACGGGGAACGGATGGCCTTGATGCTCAAGCACGCCCGAATGGATCACGAGATCCTAAGGTGCGGCGAAGATGGGGTGCATGATGCCGCTCAGGTCAGTTCGCTCCTGGCCTCCGACCCCAAAATCGCCGTGGTATCCCTGGTCCATTGTGAAACCACGACCGGAATCCTCAACCCCCTGCAACCCATTGGCCGCGCCATTCGCCAGCACGGTCGTTTGTTTTTCGTGGATGCGATGAGCAGCTTTGGCGCGATCCCCATCGACATGAAAGGTCTGAACATCGACCTGATGGTCTCATCGGCGAATAAATGTTTTGAGGGCGTGCCGGGGTTTTCATTCATCATCGGCCGCCGCGAGGCCCTGCTCGCCAATGAGCATGCCACTCGGAGCCTGAGCCTGGATCTAGCCGGCCAGCTTCGCTGTCTGGAAAAAACCGGACGATTTCGTTATTCGCCGCCCACCCATTCGATTCTCGCCTTCGAGCGGGCCCTTGAGGAACTCGAAAGAGAAGGCGGCATTGAGGCCCGAGGGCGGCGCTACGAGGAAAACCACAAAACCATCCTGAGGGGAATGAGTGGGCTTGGCTTTCGGTCCTATCTCCCTCCTCAGCTTCAATCGTTTGTGATCACCTCGTTTCACTATCCCGGCGATCCGAAGTTTGACTTCGAAACCTTTTATCAGGCCTTAAGTGACCGAGCGAAGATCATTTACCCCGGAAAAATCAGTCAGGTCGATCTGTTTCGCATCGGCTCGATCGGGAGGATTTTCCCCTCCGATTGCGAAGCGTTGGTCGACACCATCGGGCGAGTGATCGTCGAGTTGAACCAGGAGAAAATATCCTCGCCGGC
>DEAY01000202.1:25045-30338 GCA_002348345.1 Verrucomicrobia bacterium UBA2970 | reverse complement strand
AGGGTGGCGTAAAGCGCTTCTGCTCGGTCGCTTCGGACATGGCAATCGTGTTTCAATCAGGCGTTCGTGGCCGCCAACAACGCACGTTTGACCGCGGTTTTGACCATCTGCAGTTTGTAGGCATTGCCACTGAGTGGGGCTGCCCCTTGGACGGCTGCTTGACCCACGGCATCTGCCAGCGAACTGTCCACCCGGGCCCCGTTGAGGAGATTGGAGGCTGCGACAGCAGACCAGGGAGTGGGGGCAACGTGTCCCAATACCACGGATGCTTCGCGAGCGATTCCAGAACGAATTTTCAAGGCCACGGATGCCGTTGCGTAGGGCCAGTCAAGCCCATGCCGATGTCGGACCTCATAGGTGGCGTTCTGCATGTTTTCTCTGGGGATCTTGATCTCCGTCACGATCTCATTGGCGCGCAGCGCCACTTCCCGCTCATCCACATTGGTGGGAGTCTGAAAGAGGTTTCCCGCGTTGATCTCCCGCTCCCGACCGGCGGAGCCGACAATGGAGACCTCCGCTTGAAGGGCGATCAAGGCCGGGGCCAAACTTGAAGCACTGACGAAGACGGCCCGACCTGAATTGCCGAAGACAGCATGATAACGGTTGTCGCCGTTCCGTGCGAGGGATTCCCCGTTGTCCTCGGCCAGAAGGCCAAAGCCATTCCGGAAATACCAACAGCGCGGGCGTTGACACAGATCGCCGGCTACCGTTCCGACGTTAACTATTTGGCTGCTGCCGATGCCTTCGATCGCCGTGATTAGCGAAGGAAATTCTTCCTGAACCGTAGGGTTTGCCGCCAGTTCCTTCAGGGTCACCATCGCCCCAATCCGGAGGGTGTTTTTCTTGACCTGAATTCGTCTGAGTTCAGGAATATTCTTCAGGCTCACCAAGCGTTTGGGCTGGGTGATTCCTTGCTTGAGCGAGGTCAGCAGATCGGTTCCGCCGGCCAGGATTTCAGTCTGTCCCCAGCGGGAAGCCAACAAGGAAGAGGCTTCCCTGAGGTCTGAAGGTGCAACGTATTCGAACGGATTCATGCGATATCTCCTCCTTTCTGAAGGGCGGCAATTACTCTCTCTGGTGTCAGTGGCAGGTTGGGGACGCGAACGCCGCAGGCATTGGCGACCGCATTCGAGATCGCGGCTCCCGGTGCAATCACGGGAGGTTCACCAAGCCCGATGATTCCCCGTTCGTCAAACCCCTTTCCGGTCATCATGTGGACTTTCAATTGGCCAACATCCTTGATGCCCGCCAACCGGTAGAATTCCATGTCGGGATTCAGCATGATCCCGGTCTTCTTATCATAGATCGACTCCTCGTAGAGCGCATAGGTAATCCCCATGATCAGGGAGCCATAGACCTGGCTTTCTGCCAACTTCATGTTGATGATGAGTCCACAGTCCTGAACGGCGACCATTTCGTTCATAGTGACAACCCCAGTTTCAACATCGACGGAGACGTCAGCGATCTGAACCCCACCGACCCCGGCGCTGATCAAGCCCTCTTGTTGGGATTCTCCAGGATTGTTGATTCCCCGTTTCGTGATGCTGTTGGGACCAAGCATGGAGCAGGCCTCTTTCCATGAAACGCCCCCCCCGGCTTGGTCGATTCGATGGACGTGGCCTCCTGAGGCCTCCAGTTTTTCATCGGTTGTGCCCAATCGTCCCGCCACGGTCCGCAGCAAGTCGTTGAGGGCGTCGGTTGCCGCCCGCCGGGCGGAAACGGAAATGCCACCAATCGTCGTACTACCGCCCGAGGCGCCCGAAGCAGGGTAGCTGTTGCGTCCCAAATGAACGGTAATGGCCTCGTAGGGGAGGCCCAGGGTTTCGGCGACCACCATGGCGATACAGGTTCGGGTTCCCGTGCCCAGATCTTGACTGCCAATCTTTGCCTCGACCGATCCATCCGAGTTGATGGTGACGTCACATTCGGAGGGATGTCCTCGTCCCCCCCATGTGTGGATCGCGACTCCCAGCCCTCGCTTGACAGGGCCGGGGCCGCTGTCACCGCGGGCATGCGCCTTTTGGCGGTAACCAATGATATTGGCCGCGATTTGCAGTTCCTCCCGATAGACCTCAGGTCGGTCTGTGAGGGCAGCATTGCGCATGAAGAATTCCAAGGAATCCATGCCGAGTGCAGCGGCCGCATCATCGACCGCTGACATGGTCAGCAAACACCCCTGCGGGTGGTTTGGGGCCCGCCAAGCGCGAACGCTCCCTCGATGAGTTCGAATTCCTTTTCCAACCAAACGGGTGTTGGGCACTTTGGTGAAGACATACGGGATCGGCGGGGCTCGGAAGGCACCTTGACCGCCGGAACCCCAAACTTCGGCGTCAACCGCGGAAATCAATCCGTCCTGCTGGAGTCCCACCTTGATTTTGGCGAAACCGGAAGGACGATTGCCGGCGATCATCAACTCCTCTCGTCGGTCGAGCATGATCTTAACGGGACGACCTGTTTCAATCGAAAGCTTGGCCCCGATAATGCCCCACTTGTCGATGTTGAATTTCGATCCAAACCCGCCGCCCATGTATTGGGTGTCGACGTGGATCTTGTTTTGAGGAATCTCGATCTCATCGCCGAATTGGTTGCTGTAGCGAGAGACGTTCTGTGTGGAGGGCCAGACATGAAGTTCACCGTCCTTCATTTCCGTGACTTGACCGTGCGGTTCGAGGCAGCAATGGGTAATGACGGGAATCCCGTATTGGCCTTCCACCACCACATCCGCACCGGCAAACCCCTCGTCGAGATTCCCTTCCTCACGGTTTGATGGCCGTCCCGTGCTCAAGGAGGGGTCATTGTCAACAACTTGGTGCTCAAGCACCTTGAGTTGTAGTTTGACTTTTTCGGCCGCTTCAATGGCGACCTCTTCCGACTCCGCGGCAACACAAGCGACGACTTGGCCGACATACCGGAGCTCTTCGCCAAGGAGTTCTTCATCGACCCAAACCGCTTTGACTCCCGGCAGGGCGCTTGCGATTGAGGTATCGACCGCAACCAGTTCGGCGTGCGCCTTCGGGGAAGTAACCAATTTGCCCCAGAGCATATCGGGGCGGTTGACATCATATGAGTATTTGGCGGCCCCGGTGACCTTGACGGCGCCATCCTGTCGAGGGATTCGGGAGCCGATGATTTTCCGGTCACCTTCCTTGGGCCATGCAACGTTAGCCATTATGCGCCTCCTTTCTCTTTTGCGGCGTCTGAAGCTGCGAGCACCATGCCCGCGTAAGTGCCGCAGCGACAGAGGTTGCCCCCCAATCCATTGCAGACATCATCGACTGAGGCATTGGGGTTGTCCCGGACAAACGCGGAACAGGCCGTGACAAACCCCGGTGTGCAAAACCCGCATTGTTGGGCATCCCGTTCGACAAACGCCTTCTGAACCGCATTCATTTGATCCGGTGAACCAAGTCCCTCCACGGTGGTGATGTCTCGCCCCTGCACTTCGATCGCGAGAACCGAGCAGGCGTAAATGGGATCGCCATCGAGAAGCACCGTGCAAGCGCCGCAGGTGCCGCGGTCACATACTTTCTTGGGACCCGTCAGATCAAGACGATTTCTGAGGGCATCCAACAGGGTGACCCGGGGCTCGACATTGAGCTGCTTATTCTCTCCGTTGATTCTTAGAATGATCGCCGTCTCGCCGGGACCTTTCACGCCGGGCTCCGCCGCTTTGGCTTCATGGAGGCTGGAATCAGAGAGCACACCCGTGGCTGTTCCGACACCGATCCCCTTGAGGAAGCCACGCCGCGATACGCCACTTTCATCCGATGAATTGTGGTTCGTTGACATGGTTATTACCGAGTTTGATGATTTTGATGGGCGGGCCCTTATCCGCACGAAACCCGTACAGACCTAGCCCCGACTAACGTGATTCTTAGGCCTCAGTTTTGTAACAGGGACACGCTGAAGTGACAACGATTTAATTGGTGGCACAGCCTTTTGGGGAAGCCACGGAACGGGTTGTGCGATCAATGTGAATTTCATTGGATTAGAAGGAACAAAGGCAGGGGGCATCATCATTTGCCGGGAGAGTCGGTGGATTGATGGAGTCGTGCCCTGTCCAGGGAGGGCGTTCGTGAGGAGACTAGGGCTTGGCCCTAAGGCGATCGAATAAGAAGCGATAACGTTTTGTGTCTAATCGTTGATCGCGTCGTCGATGAGTCCTTTCAGACCGGACTGGAGGTTCCAGTTGTAAGGTTGCGTTTGCTCCAGGGTGATGACCGCCAACTGATCCGTTGGTGAGATCCAGAAATGGGTGCTGGCCGCTCCGTTCCAGCCGAATTCTCCGATTCTGGCCTCTGAATCCCAGGAGGAGTTTTCAACTCGGATGGCAAAGCCGAGGCCGAATCCAACGCCTTGTCGTTTGCCGTTGAGTTCGATCGGATCGGCACTCTCCGAAAGGTGGTTGCGGGACATCGTTCGAACGCTCTCAGCGGAGAGGATTCGTATTCCAAAGAGCATGCCTTCATTCAGAATCATTTGAACAAAATGAGAATAGTCCCGGGCCGTTGAAACGAGCCCGCCGCCGCCGGAGAAGAATCGTGGGGGAAATCGGTAGTGAGTGGATTCGTTTGGATCCCGAAGGCGGAGCGTTCCGTTCGCATTCGATTGATAGATCGACGCAAAGCGATGCCGCTTGTCCTTGGGGACATGGAATCCGGTGTCTTTCATGTCCAGGGGTTCCAACAATTCGCTCGGCAAGGAATCGATCGAGGGACATTTTCGCCACCCTCTCAATGAGGACACCTTGGACATCGACCGAAACACTGTAGACCCAATCCTCACCGGGATGGTAGGGGGGGGCTCCGAGTTTCGCTTTGAACATGGCCGAGTCATCCGCGCGGTTCAAGATGCCCACCCGACGATACTGTTGGTCGATCTAGGTGTTTCCGAAAAACCCGTAGGTCATTCCGGCCGTATGGCGAAGGAGGTCGCGAATGGAGATTAGGCGTTTTGGAGAACGAGGCCTGCCTCGCTTGCCACTTGGACGCGGGCCAGTTCTGGAATGTGTTTCGAGACGGCGTCGTCGAGATCGAAGCGGCCTTCCTCGTGAAGCATCATCACTCCCGTCGAAACGATCGCCTTGGTCATCGAGTAGATCCGGAAGATGGCGTCCTCTCTCATGGGCGTGCGGGTATCGATGTCCTGCCAGCCGTGGGCTTTCAAATGCACGACCTGGCCCTGGCGAAGGACCAAGGTGACGGCACCGGCAAGCTTTTGTTCGTCGATCATGTCCCCAACGACCGTTTCGATCTTCCGCAGCTTGGCTGAGGACATCCCGACGGACTGGGGG
>DEAY01000202.1:21069-24712 GCA_002348345.1 Verrucomicrobia bacterium UBA2970 | reverse complement strand
CTGGGGGTTCCCGATGATGAAAATCGTCAGGAGGACAAACAGGGTGAGGAATCGTCCAGAGCGATTCCTCATGTTGCAACGAATCTGTGAGTGATAGAGTGGGGCAGGTGCCAAAGGCGATGAGCGGGCGGCGGGGTTTGAGGCCGCCGCCCGTTGGCGAATCATTAGCCGGTTACCGAACCTGGTAGAATCGGGATCCAGAGGTCGATCCGAGATCAATCACGAGAGGAGATTGAACCCCTTCAACCGCCGAATAAGTTCCATTCACCGTTTCCGAGGAAAGCAGGCTACCGGTGAACTCAATGGTCAACGAGGCGCCATCGACACTAAAGGAGAGTGACGGCGCGACGGGTTGACCCGGAATCGGTGGCAGAGTGATTGGGGGGAGAGGAATGACGGGGGTCTCCGGCAGGGTGGGAGGAGCTGGTTCTGGTTCGGTTGCTGGGGCAGTCATCCCATCGGGAAGGGGCGATGCACCGCTGGCCAGCAATGCAATGTCCTCGCCGCTGAGGACGGTGGACCAGATCCCCACGTTGTCAATGATGCCAGGGAACGGATCGGCAAAGAATCCGATGGCACCGTCTCCCACACGGAAGCCCGTGTTGACAAACCCGCCCTCGAACTCTTCGTCTTCCGGGAACTCCGCCAAATCGAATTCGAGCCCCTCCACGGGTTCCCCGGATTCATTGTGGATGATGGGATAGCCATCGAGATAGATCGATATGACCCCCTCTTCCGAATCATTGATCATCGCGACATGATGCCAGGTATCGAGATCCAGTTCCGGTTCGTCGGAATTCACGGCACCCACCCAGCCGGTATCGAATCCCAGCGTCGCGCCGTTGAGATAGAGGACTTTCGAACCGTGGTTGTGTCCGGACTCGGCTGGGGCCCTGGCCAGGATTCCGGCCCCGGCCTCTTCGCCCTCGGCGGCCGGTTCGAAGATCTTCACCATGGCGGACCAGGTGAAGCTGCTGTTGAAATCATAAGACTCCGGAGACATGGCGGCCATGTGGGCGTTCTCCTCCGCGGAGGTGTCGAGCGCTTCGCCCCCATTCCCAAAGCCTTGATTGCCCGAGGTGATTACAGCGCCTCCCGTGAGGACTCCGTCGTGGTTCGGGAGATTTGGCGAACGGTCCGGCACAATCTCCCCGTCCACGGTATCAAAGTCCCAGTAGCTCTCCAGAAAGGGGGCCACATTGGCCAGTGGAACGATATCGGGGAGGGGAGAGGCTCCTCCAGCCAGGAGGGCGATATCCTCGGGCGATAAGGCGGTGGACCAGACGGCCGCGTTGTCCATGATTCCGGGGAAGGGATCGGCAAAGAAGCCAATCGCCCCATCACCCACCCGGAAGCCCGTATTGACGACCCCCCCCTCGAACTCCTCGTCTTCCGGGAATTCGGCCACTTCGAATTCAAGGCCCTCGACCGGATCGCCGGATTCATTATGGACGATGGGCTCGCCGTCTAGGTAGACGGAGATAACCCCTTCGTCGGCGTCATTGACCATGGCCACGTGATGCCATGAGTCGAGTGAAAGATTGGGTTCGTCGGAGTTGACGGCTCCCACCCAGCCGGTATCAAACCCCAGCGTATCCCCGTTGAGATAGAGGACCTTTGAGCCGTGGTTGTGTCCTGTCTCGGCAGGGGCACGGGCGAAGATTCCAGCTCCCGCTTCCTCTCCTTCAGCCGCCGGTTCAAAGATTTTTACCATGATGGACCAAGTGAAACTCTCGTTGAAATTGTAGAGTTCGGGTTGGAGCGCCAGCATGTGAGCATTCTCTTCGGCAGAGGTGTCGAGCGCCTCTCCGGAGCCTCCAAATCCCTGGTTTCCAGAGGTGATCGCGGCACCGCCCCTGAGCTCGCCATCGTGTTGCGGGGCGTTGGGTGACTGATCCTTGACAATGTCATTCGGGGCTTCATCAAAGGTCCAGTAACTTTCCAGAAACGAGGCGACATGGCCCAATTCTCCACCCGCGAAGACCGGTGCCGCTTGCACGGTGAGGGTGGCTGCATTCGACGTCAACCGGGCATCTGAAAAGTTGCTGCCCACGACCACCTGATAGGCGCCTGCATCCTCGTCCGAGGCATTCGTGATCTTGAGGGTCGCATCGGTGGCACCCGGGATGTCGACTCCGTTCTTTTGCCATTGGTAGGTTGGGGCGGTCCCAGCGGTCGTCACCCGAATTCGGGCGGTGCGGCCACGAGTAACGCTCGTGTCGGTGGGGTGGTCGGTGATGCTGGGGGGCGTCACGGATCCGCCCGCATCGAGCATTAACGCGACGACGTCGTCCTGAATCAGGGCCGATCGGTAGACCCGGACTTCGTCAATCAAGCCCACGTAACTGTTGGTGTCTTGGTCGCCTAAGTCTCCAATCTCTGGAAAGTCATCACTGCCGTATCCGATGGCAAAGAGGCCGGCGTCGGGTTGATCGAGGACGGGCAGGCTGCTGCTTCCGACCACGTTCCCATCGACATAGAAGTTCTGGGTCGTTTCCCCATCAACGGTTTGACTAGTGACCGCGATGTGATGCCATTCGTTATCGGTCAAATCAGGTCCCCCACCACCGGCTCCAATCCAGCCCACATCAAAGCCCAGTTCGGTGTCACGGACAAAGAGCCCCTTGTTTCCCGGGGCCCAGTTTTCATCGGATTTGCTTAGAATATTGCCCTGTCCTTCTCCACGGATCATTGCCGTCCAGGTGAAATCGCCGTGGGTATCCAATTGGAGTTTGTCATCCGAATCACGGAGGAAGGCGTCCGATCCCGTTTCAATGGCTTTCCCTTTGGCGCCCTCGGCGGCGAACACACCAATGTTCTCGAGGTCAACGCCATTGCCGCTGGCATCCTTGCCGGGGTTGGCACTGGACTCGAAATCCCAGTAGCCGGCCAAGGCAATCGTTGGATCCCAGCTTTCGACCACCGTCACCGTTGCCCCTGCACTCGAAACGGAGGCGGTTTGATTGGAAATGAGAATCTTGTAATCACCGGCCGTTTCGGCCGAAACCTCATTGATCACGAATGAAGGGCCGGTCGCCCCGTCGATGTCGCTGCCGTCTTTCTGCCACTGGTATTCCAAGAGCAAGCCGGATGCCTTGGCCGACAACGTCAGCGAACGGCCCAAGATGCCTTGGGTTGACGTCGGCTGGTTGGTGATGGATGGAGCGGGGAGTTCTCCAAGGCCGTCAATAAGTAATTCCGTGACCTCATCGGCTTCGAGAGCGCGGTCATAGATTCTGACTTCATCAATGGAGCCGAAAAAGGTGTTCGGCTCGGGAAACTCTTCCCCATCCTCCTCCGGATCGAAGCCACCAGGGCTGCCGCCGCCCACTCGGAACCAACGCTCTTCTGGATCCGCCACCTCTTCGGTTTCCCCTTCGACCTCGGAAACCCAGTTGCCGTCGACATAAAGCTCGAAAAGGCCAATGGGATCATCGTCGGGGAAGCTCCCGACGATGACAGCGTGATGCCACTCGCCATCTTGAATCGAACCTTCGTATTCGGCGGCGCCGACCCAGCCGAGATCAAACCCCAGAAAGTCGCCTTCTCCCTTGAAGAGTGCTTTTGCACCAGGTTGCCAACCCTCGCCTGAGTTCGAAATCAGCGCGCCGGCTTCCTCGCTCTCCGTTTGAAACCAGATGGA
>DEAY01000202.1:13272-20748 GCA_002348345.1 Verrucomicrobia bacterium UBA2970 | reverse complement strand
GTTTGAAACCAGATGGACCAAGTGAAATCGCTCGACGTCGACGTCGAGCCGGAATCGTCGGGCTCGAGGGTTGAGAACCCATCCAAAGCCAGTCCCTTTCCTTTGATGCCATTGGTCGACTCAGCGCTGCCACGAAGGGTCAAGTGATTGCGGTTTCCACTGGCATCATTCCCTGCATTGTTGCTCTCGAAGTCGTAGTGGGCCACCAAACCATCGGTGATGGCGGCTTGAGTCGATAGGGCCGGGGTGAACGAGGCACCAATCATGGCCAGTGATAAGAAGCATACAGTTCGTCTTATTTTCATAAAGCGTGTCGCGGTTTACCAGTAGTAGGTATCCCCTCCAGCAGAGATCTTCCCGCCGGGATAGCGCGAGGGGATGCGCATTTTGTCGAGATGAATGAACTCGGACGTCTTCTTCCAATCGACGTGACCATCTCCGAAAAGCTGATTGACCCCGGAAATATTGGGGGTAGAGCCGCCGTCCCGAGGCATGTACTCGACCTCGTTATAGGCCCAGCCACTGGGTCCATGGTTGTAGCGCCATTCTCGATCAGAGGCATCGTAGTAGAGAATATCGGTCATCAGGATGCGGCTTGCCTCCAGTTGGTTGTCCACAATCTCAACATCAGCGAGATCGGTCTTATCGCTTTTCGGGATGAGCCCCACGCGGGCAAAAAAAGTGTATTGATATTCCAGGAAATTGTGACTCCGGAAATTAACCTCCTTGATCCAGCGATTCATGAGGCGGGCATTGACTTCGGGACACATGGCGACACCGTGAATATTCTCGTTCTGCATATCATAGGCGCTGACATAGGGCTGAATCTGATCAATCGACCATTCCGCCGGCTTGGCCTGATTCTTGAATCGAATGAAGTTTGGTCGCGTGCCCCACTGTTGGACCATTTGCATGACCTGCTCCTCGTTATCGCTGGTATGGGTGGTGATCGCGATTCCGTATTGACGAAGGTTGCTCAGGCACTTGATCTGCTTGGTCTTTTTCTTCGCCTTCGCCAGTGAAGGGAGCAGCATGCCGGCGAGAATGGCGATGATGGCAATGACGACCAAGAGCTCGATCAACGTGAATCCTCGGCGAAATAAAGAGGGCTGTCCCACGGAACAACGTTGATGCTTCCCTTTAGGTCTTGTTGGGTTCAGAAGTTTCCGGTGCATCACTCGCGGTGTTTCGAATTCATGGATCTCCGGGCCTTTTACCGACATTGATTGCAGAGTTCGATTCATTAATTTCAAAAAATTGTAATTTTTCTTCAGTAGATTAAGCTCTTGTCCTGTGGACTCTCTTTTGCAACAGGATTGGAGAATTGTGGCTGAGTTTAGAGGGTTTGTGCTGTTTTTTTAGAGCGGGAAGAATCGTGAAGTGGACGGACGCCGGGTTCGGTGTGTGCCGGCTTAAGAAGGGAAAACCGTAAAAGATGATTGAAAAAGGATTCTTATTGATGATGTGGCGATGGGGAGTGAGATCGGTAGTTGGTTGGTTCGGGGGGCTTATCATCTCTTGTGCCCTGATTGCTGATGCGCCGCACGTTGTGATTATTCAGGGTGAGCCCGAGTATGGATCAACCCGTTCCATGCCTGAACTGGCGAGGACCATGGAGGCGAAGCTAGGGGTCCGGACCACCCTGCTTCGCGCGTCTCGGCAAGAGCCAAGTGAGTTGCCCGACCTGTCGATCTTGGATGAAGCGGATCTCTTGGTTCTGTTTATCCGATTCCGTTTGGCGAGCGAATCGCAGTTTGAAACGCTGAAATCCTGGTTTGATCAGGGGAAACCGACCATTGCGTTTCGGACAACGAGCCATGGCTTCTGGGAGGACAAGGGTTGGTTTGTTCCATTCTTCGGGGGGCACTACAAGGCTCATGCGCCGAATCATGAGGGCACCTTGGTGTCAATTGCCACCGATCAGCGGGAACATCCGATTCTGCGCGGCGTCGATGCGAGTTTTGAAATCGGGCATGGCGGGACCTATAATGCGCAGCCTCTTTCCGACTTTGTCACGCCGCTTCTTTTTGGAAAGACCGGGGAGTTGCCGGCGGAACCGGTGGCTTGGGTCGCCGAGTACCGACCCCGGCAAAGACTTTTTTACACCTCCTTGGGAGCCGAGGATAATTTTGAGGTGGGCGCGTTCCGGAATCTGATCCTGAACGCCGCTCAGTGGTCGCTGGGGGGGAAGGTTCCTCAAGGGGGGGTCCTGGAACGACGGGTGGTGCGAGCGGAGCGAAGGGACGTGGCAATCCCTTCCGTTCCCGACGCGGGATCTAAGGCCAGTCCATTGTTATCGAAGGGTGGCGATTTGTCCGCCTGGAGGCACTGGGATCCGAGCGTGGAACCGAGGGCGATCGGGCTGGACGAGCGGGCCGATACCACGTCCGGTGGCCCTCGTTACGACCTCGCGCGATGGAATCGTAAAGGGCAGTCGGTCGTGGCGCGACCTGGATTCGGGGATATCGTGACGAGGCAGTCTTTTGGCGACGGAGTTTACCGAGTCGATTTTCTCATTCCCGATGAACCCCGGGATGTTCCGGCAAAATTCAAGGGCAATAGCGGGGTTTTTATCGATGGAAAGTGGGAAATTCAAATCATTGATTCCTTTGGCGCTTCCCAGGTGGACGACAAGATGACCTGTGGCGCCCTGTTCGGAGTTGCGGCCCCGCTGGTCAACGCTTGCAACGCGCCTGGCACTTGGCAGTCACTGGAAGTGACGGTGCAACATCGTGATGGGGGAGCGGAATTGTCGGCATGGTTAAACGGTCGGCAGATCCATGATCAGGTCTTCGTGTCGGAGCCAACCCTTTACGGGTTTGGTTCGATTGGAGACGAGGAGGAGGAAGAAGAGGATGGAGGCCCTTCAATTCCGGTTGTCGTCTTCAATGAAGCGTCCTCCCAGCGTGCCGATCTTGGAAAGGACTACACGGCATGGATGAGATTTCGAACACTTGACGACGGTCCTTTATGGGGAAAAGCCAATCCGCTTGGTGAATTTGAAAATGGTGATAAGGCGCTCTATGTCACCGGGGGGCGCGTCCACTTTCAGATGGGCGGGAAGCCGGTGTTGACGGGACGAAGCGAGGTCGATGACGGAGATTGGCATGAGGTCGTCGTGCGATCGCACAGGGGGACGGTTCACCTTTCGGTGGATGGTCGAGTGGAAGGAAAGTCTGAAGCACTGCAATCGAATGACCCCGAAGGCCGTCGAGTGGTTTTGGGGCACGTGGCCGGTGATTTTCCTCCAGATGAGAGTGGATCCTCGAGGTGGGAAGGAGAGATCGGTGCGTTTAAATTCTTTACGTCCCATCGGACCGATCAATCCCTCAAGAACGCGCCTGCTTCCGAGTCGGCCCTTGCCTGGGATTCCGATGAGGGCGTCGAAATCATTGGGCGTCAACCGGGCCGCGATCTGGAGATGGGCAACCCATTCACTGCGGTGGTTCGGTTTCGGACGGAGGAGGATGGTCCCTTGTTCTCGAAGGCGCCGCGGCGTGGTCCCTGGGCACCCGATGGAAAGGTGTTGTTCCTCCAGGACGGGCGCTTGGTCTATGACATTGGTTGGGTGGGCGCCATAGGGTCGGAGGTGCCGGTTGCGGATGGCGAATGGCACCTTGCTGCGGTCACCCATGACCGGGGCCACACCCGACTTTATATTGACGGGCGCTTGGTGGATGAGGCCGAGGATTTAGGGCGTCCCGACGAGCGAGATCACGTTTTCAAGGTGGGGGCTTGCGCCAGCGACTTTCCGGAAGGGGGTGCGCGCCACTTCCCGGGAGACATCTCCCATGTCGGGTTTTTGAAGAAGGCGCTTTCAGGAACCGAGGTGAAGGCGCTTCAGCCGACCAAGAGCGAGGGGGAAAACTGGACGCTGTGGCGCCGCTACGAGCTCAAAGAGAAGACCTATCGTGTCTTCTACCGTGAGTCAGCAAGGGAGGAAGAAGACGAAGAGGAGGGGGAAGGCGAAGGGCAAGAGCGTCCGGAAGTGGCCGAAGGACCGCTTCGTCTCCAGGCGGACTCAGCCGCAGTGAGGTTTGCCAATCTTTCGGTCGAGCCCTTGGGGGACATTGATCACGCCTCGATCATTCGAAATTGGGATGACGACGCGTTGGTCCGGGGACAGCGGGTCTACGATGCAATCTGTATCACTTGCCACGGCAATTTGGAAAAGGAAGGAACCTTGCCCACATCCCGCAAGTTCTGGGAGGCCGAATTCAAGAACGGCAAGGATCCTTACTCTCTTTTTCAGACTCTGGGGACGGGATTTGAACAAATGCCGGCGTTCCCGTTTTTGAGCGTTCAGCAACGATATGACGTCATCCACTTCATTCGGGAGGCCTTGGTCAAGCCGACCAATCAGTCCCAGTACTTTGACGTTACGGAAGATTATCTTTCGAGTCTGCCCAAGGGGGTCAGTCTGACCGGAACGATGACATCCGAAATGCTTGAATACGCCAAGGGGCCCAAGTACATCAGGATGGACTTCGGACCGATGTTGGATTGGACCTACCAGGTTGGGCCCGACAATATCGCCTACAAGGCGATTGCCCTGCGACTCGATGACGGTCCCGGTGGCGTGAGCAAGGGAAGGGCTTGGCAGGTATTTGACCATGACACGCTGAGAATGGCGGCGGGATGGTCAGGGGACGAATTCATCGATTGGAAGGGAATCGCCCTGGATCAATCACACGGAACCCATGCGAGCATCGTGGGGAAGGTTGGTTTTACCAATCCGGTCGGTCCCGGTTGGGCTCATCCTGAAACGGGTCGGTGGGAAGATCCCCGCTTTCTTGGGCGCGACGGAAAACCCTACGGTCCGCTGCCGAGGGATTGGGCACAGTTCAGTGGTCAGTACTTGCACGGGAACAAAGTCATCGTCGACTACACGGTGGGGGATGCCCGGGTTCTCGAACTGGCCGGCATGGAACGGAGTGACACCAATGTTGTCTACACGCGAACCTTGAACATCGGGAAATCATCTTACGACTTGAAGTTGCGGTTGTGCCCGGTCGATGTTTCCGCCGTCATTGCCGGAAACGATCATGTGACAATTGAGGCGGTCGAAGGCTTTCAGGTGGCCACGGTTCCGGCTTCGGCAACACCGGCCAACTTCAAAGCGTTGGTCGGGCGAGTCGATGAAGGAAAGCTTGGTTTCCAAGCGATGGTGACCGCCCCGCCTGAGGCGCTCGAACGATACTTGACCGGAGGGCCACCGCGGTTTCCCGACATCGTCGAAACGAAGGGGATTAATGGAGGCAATGACAGCGCCTTCGAGGTCGATGAAATCCGTTATCCCGATGAAAACCCATGGAACAGCTGGATGCGAATTGGGGGCTTCGATTTTTTACCCGGAGCGAAACGAGCCGCCGTGGCGACATGGTTGGGGGATGTTTGGTTGGTCGATGGAATCGATGGTCGACTGGAGAGGCATCGTTGGAAACGCATCTGCACGGGCCTCTTCCAGCCGCTCGGGGTCCGGGTGGTCGATGGGGTGATCTACGTGACGTGCCGGGATCAGATCGCGCGCCTGCATGACTACAATGGGGATGAGGAGATTGATTATATTGAGGCCTTCAATTCAGACCATCAGGTGACCGAACACTTCCATGAGTTTGCCATGGGCCTGCAGACGGATGAGGAGGGAAACTTCTATTACGCAAAATCGGCGCGCCACGCCAAGACGGCGGTCGTGCCTCACCATGGGACTTTACTAAAAGTCTCACCTGATGGAAGCACCACTGAAATCCTTGCGGTGGGGTTTCGAGCCGCCAATGGGGTGTGTCTCAATCCGGATGGCAGCTTCATTGTGACGGATCAAGAGGGACACTGGAATCCTAAGAATCGAATTAACTACGTCCGCAAGGGGGGGTTCTATGGGAATATGATGGGTTACCACAGCGTGGTGGATGAAAGGGATGAGGCGATGGAGCAGCCACTGTGTTGGATCACCAATGCCTTTGATCGATCCCCGGGGGAACTCCTCTGGGTTCCGGAGACGGCATCGTGGGGGGCGTTAAATGGCCAATTGCTCAATATGAGCTACGGAACCGGCAAGGTGTTCCTCGTGCCCCATGAAATCGTCAATGGCCAGGCGCAAGGCGGGATGGTGAGTTTGGGCCTGGAATTCCCCACGGGTACCATGCGAGGACGCTTTCATCCCGATAATGGTCAGCTCTATTCCACCGGCATGTTCGCCTGGGCGGGAAACAAGCATCAAGACGGCGGGTTCTATCGCATTCGATATACGGGACAACCCGCCTACCAGGTGACCCACTTAAAGGCGTTGAATGGGGGGGTTGAACTCAGTTTTTCCGACCCCTTAAGTAGCCAGACCGGACGAGACGCGGCCAACTATGCGGTGAAAATTTGGTCGCTCAAGCGGACCAAGAACTATGGCTCACGTCACTACAACGAACGACCCTTGCGGATCAGTGGTGCTGAACTATCGGCGGATCGGAAACGGGTTCTGTTGAAGATTCCTGATTTGGTCCCCACGTGGAGCATGGAAATCAAGGTGAACGTGACCGGCGAGAATGGAAAACCGGTTGAACGAGTGATTCACAATACGATTCACCACCTGCAGGAGTCTGCCCTCTTCTAGGATTCGACGGATGCCTCGGAGTCGGGGAAAATGATCATCGATATGAAAACGAGTCGACGAAGTTTCTTTAGAAAGAGCGTAGGCGGTGCCGCGGTCCTGGCCACGCACCACCCTTTCTCAATCGGGGTGATGGGGGCCAATAGCCGTCTCAATATGGCCTCTGTTGGGGTCGGTGGTAAGGGATGGTCGGACTTGCTGGAAACCTCAAAAGGGCAAAACGTGGTGGCGGTATGTGATGTCGATGATCGGGAACTCGACCGAGCCTCGGCTCGCTTTCCCGGGGCCAAGCGTCATCAGGACTGGAGGCGATTGCTGGAGCATTCCGATATTGAAGCCATCACCGTCTCCACGCCGGATCACATGCACGCCCCCATCAGCATGGCTGCGATTCGACAGGGGAAGCATGTTTATTGTCAAAAACCGCTGACTCATGATGTTTATGAGGCACGTCAACTGGCCCGGGCGGCAGAGGAATTCGGAGTGGTCACCCAGATGGGAACACAACATCACTCGGGGACTTATTTCAAGACTACGGTGAAACTGATCCAGGACGGCGTCATCGGTCGGGTTCAGAAGGCGCATGTTTGGACCGATCGTCCGGTTGGTTTTTGGGAGCAAGGGGGGGGGCGTCCAAGGGGGGCGCATCCAGTCCCGGATGGTTTGGCTTGGGACCAGTGGTTGGGGACGGCTCCTGACCGTCCGTATGTGCCAAAGGTCTACCATCGTTTTCACTGGAGGGGGTATTGGGATTTTGGGACCGGTGCTCTTGGTGACATGGGTTGCCACGGAATCAATCCGGTATACAACGCGTTGCAGTTGGGTGCCCCAACGCAAGTGGAGGTTACCCATTCTCCGGTCAGTCAAGAGATGCC
>DEAY01000202.1:0-12825 GCA_002348345.1 Verrucomicrobia bacterium UBA2970 | reverse complement strand
GGCTCCGGCTGGGTTTGAAATGACCAAGAACGGAATCCTGTTTGTGGGAGAAAAGGGCAACCTCTACGTGGAGTATGATCGAGGTCCGTATCTATGGCCGGAAGAGAACTTCCGGGGTCATGTCATCGAAAGCGAGCCAGCGGCCAATCACTACATGCAGTGGACGAATGCCTGTCGCGGCGAGGGAACAGCGACCTGTCCTTTCAGTTATGCGGGGCCGTTGACCGAGGCAGTTCTTCTCGGGAATGTTGCCTTGCGGCTCGGCCGTTCGATCCAATGGGATTCGGCAGCGCTTGGTGTTCCGGGTGACCCGGAGGCCGCGCCCTTCATTCGCCGTGAATACCGGCGTGGCTGGGAAGTGGAAGGGCTCTAGCTCCAGGATCCGGTTCGCCGCGTCTGGATTCCTCGTAACGAGGGCTACACCACGGGTTCCCATCCCGGGCGGTAGGATCGCGCCCATAGGGCCTCGGCGGCAGCGTTGTTGACAATCCGACGTCCTTTCGGATCAAAGTGAACCATCGATCCGGTTCGGTAAGCGATATTGCCCAGGTGACACATGAGAGTGCTCTTTTGGCCAATCTCGATTTCTGAATTGGGGGTTTTTCCGGAACGGACACAATCGAAGAAGTTGGCCATGTGGGAGCGGTCGCCGCCTTCGCCCTTGACGGTTTCGGTTTCCTTTCCAGTGAGGTCGTAAATGCGGTATCCCGATCCGGCGATCCCGAGCGTCCCTTTGGTGCCGTAAAACCTGACAAAATCAAGTGATTCATCTCTGCGGGGAAGGCAACTGCTGCATTCCCATGAGGCTCCTTTGTCGCCGAAATCAAACACAGCAGTGCCGGTATCCGGGGTTTCCTGATCGTCATCGAAATGGAACCGGCCGCCGTTGTATGTGACCCGCAACGGGTAGTCCACATCCAATCCCCAGCGGCAAAGATCAAGGGCATGAATGCCATTGTTGCCCAGTTCGCCGTTACCCCAATGCCAATGCCAATGCCAGTTGTAGTGAACCAGATTGTCCTTGTAGGGACGTTCGGGAGCGGGGCCCTGCCAGATGTTGTAATCGAGATGAGCGGGAATGGGAGCGGGTTTTCCTTTGCCGATGGATCCCCGGGCATTGTTATACCAGCAACGGGCGTAGGTCACCTTGCCGATATCCCCGCTCTTGATCCGCGTGATCGCCTCGATGATCGCCGGCCAACTGCGTCGCTGGTTCCCCATTTGCACCACGCGGTTATTCTTCCGAGCAGCGGCCACCATCATTTCTCCCTCATGAGGATTATGACTACCGGGTTTCTCGACATAGACATGTTTCCCGGCCGAGCAGGCGAGAATGGTGGCTGGGGCATGCCAGTGATTGCAGGTCGCGATCATGATGACATCGATGTGCTTGTTGTCGAGCAGTCGGCGGAAATCCTGGACTCCCTTTGTTTTGTCCGATCCAGCCTTGCGGACAGCGGCGAGGGCCCGGTCGATCCGCGTTTGGTCGACATCACAGACTGCTCCAACCTCCACATCGGCAAGGGCAAGGGAGTTGTTGATATGCGCCATGCCCCGGCCCAAACCCATCACCCCGACGACAATCCGGTTGCTCGGTGATGACTGGGCCCGCCCCAAAAACGGTGCCTTGAGAGCCGAAGCGGCAGCCGTCACCTTGGCCGAATCCCTGATGAAGGTGCGACGAGTCATGGAATGTTTCATGCGATGATCCTCCTGCTGGGCTATTGGAATTGGCTCAGATCGGCCTCCGGTTCCTCTTGTTTCGTGGTGGGGCGTCCTCCGAGGATGGCTTCCACCGTCTGTTTTGCCTCATCCACCTTTTCTGAGTTCTCGAGGATGGTAAATCGAAGGGAAAAACTTCTGGTTTCACCCGACTTCAACTTGGGAACTCGGCCATAGTGTCGTTCGACACGCCGGTTGTAAGGGAAACCCGTGCCGGGCTCGATTCCTGTCACATAACCTGATTTGAGATCGGCCGAATTCTTCCACTGGGTGAGATAGGGGAGATCCTTGAGGGAGTAGGTCATGCTCACGCCTCGGTCACCCCCAGCGTTGTGGAGGAGAAGGGTGGTTTTACCCAGTGGGTCGGCATAGGGACGAATACAATAGACTTGTTCGATGAATCCGGAAGTCGGGGGGCCATAGGTCTCGTGGGTTTGAATTGATTGGGCCGCATGGGCGTTGAAGGGACTGACCCGCTCGATGGGAGCGACGAGTTGGCTGCCTTCCTCAAGAAGCCCGGGACCGTAATTGCCATGATAGAGGACCTGAAACTCCTGTTCGCTTCCGCCGTGATTGGTCAGCGAATCCTGGATTTGGAAGGTGGAGCTCCCCATGGTCGTGGAGAGTTCCGTCCACAATTCGAGTTGGGGGCCATAAAACATTCGCTCATCGACGCGACCCCGAATTCGAATTCGATAAGGGGCCTGCCGTTCAACGATTACCTGGACTTCCGAGGCGGGAATGTTTCCGATTTTTCCGTGAAGCGTCAAATCCATGGTCGCCTCGTCGCCAACGTTGTTGATGAATTTGTCCTGACCGGGGTGACCTGCTGACTCGAGACCGCAGCGAACCATCCATTCATTGAAGCCCTCCAACCATCCCAGTCCCCCTCGACTTTGAAGGTTCATGTGGCGAGGGTGGACCATCTCCTTGACCGGGGATTGCCAGCCCAGTCGAACGTGATCCGTTTCCACCTCGAACACACTCATGCCGCGGGTGGGGATGACGCTGAACCGAAGCTTGCCGTTGTCCACCTCGATCAACTCAACTCCCTCTTGCTTGCCACCATGGAGCACGCGGTGTCGGACGGACCATTTTTCCGAGGTCTGCAGGGACAGATCCTGATGATCCAGGTGCCAGTGGGTCGTCTGGATGTTCTGGCTGACGCTGGTCAGCGTCTTGGTGTAGGGAGCGGCAGCGTGCAAAGAGATGATAGACAGAGAGAGTAAGCAGGGGGCGAATGATGCTTTCATGCCAAAGAGTTCAGGGTTCGGGTATGTGGCGACGGTGAGATCATTGAGAGCTTAGCGAACTCTCCAGCCACGCTCCAGTTTCTTTTTTGAAAGTGAGCCTGAGGACGCGTAAGTCGAGATAGCAGAAAGGTCTCTTTTATGGGGCGATTTATCCTTTGACAATTCTGAGCGACGAATGAGAGACTCCCCGCCCTGACACGGTTTTGGGGTCGTAGCTCAGTTGGTAGAGCACCACAATGGCATTGTGGGGGTCAGGGGTTCGACTCCCCTCGGCTCCACCAAACCGCTCAAACACTGTCGACGTTTCCCGGTGACTCATGCCGCCCTCCTGGCGATCTTGTCTTCGCCGGATTGAGGCGACAGGAAGACCCGGTTGCGGTCGTCGATTTGATTAGAATGTGGCTTGAGCCACCTTGGCATGAGAGTGCTTCATATCAACGACCACCTTGCCTATAAGGGAGGCGTTGAGGTTTACGCCTTATCCCTGATCCGTTCTCTTCGGGGGCGGGGGCTTGAGGTCGGATTCGCGTTCGGCAGTGGTGATTCCGAGGCCCATTCTCCGAGTTTTCATGTGCCATCGATCTCGTCGGTGTCATGGGGACGCCATCGGCAGGGCCGCACGGAAATGGATGCCGTCCTGCAGTCGTATCGACCGGACGTTTGCCATGTCCACGGCGTCTTCAATTCGGGAACCTTGGAATCATGTTTGGATTACGGACCGACGATCCTTCATCTTCACGACTACCGCTACCTCTGCCCTTCCTCTGGGCTCTATTACCGCCGGGGGGGGGATCTGTTCCCGAGGGTGCTCCGCCCTGTGCTTTCCAATCGGTTTTGTCAGAGGGTGTCAAACGATCCGGATGCCGGCGGGGTGGGCCTTTTATTCGCGAGTCCAATACATCAGGAGGAACGCGTCCCGGTTTACGCGGATCCTGGCAAACAGTCACTATGTTGCCAGTCGCTTCGTTCAAAGCATCGGCCCTCAAGAACACCTTGAGGTCCTCCACTACTTTTCTCCGGTCGAGGTGGGAACAAGCCCGCCGTCGGCCACTTCTTCCCCGAGCGTTCTTTTTGTGGGACGAGTCCGTGAAGCCAAAGGAATCCTGCCCTTCATCGATGTGGTCAGCCGCTTGCCGAAAAACGTGCGGGGAACGATTGTAGGAGATCCTGATGATGCCATGCGCCGATTGATCCGCGACGAGGCTGATCAGCGGGGTTGCCTGAATCGGATCGAGATGAGCGGTTGGAGGGATCGAAAGGGGGTCGCCGATCTCGTTCAGGCGGCGACCGCTGTGATTTTCCCGTCTCTCTGGGCGGAACCCTTCGGGATCGTGGGAATCGAAGCGATGGCACGGGGAGTGCCCGTCGTCGGGTTCAATGTCGGTGGTGTGAGGGATTGGCTGGAAGACGAAAAGACGGGATACTTGGTCGGACGAAACGATACGGCGGCCATGAGCAATCGGGTCAAAGTGCTGCTTGATGATTCCGAACTGCGGAAGCGCATGGGGCTCGCAGGGATGGAGAAGGTGCGGAGGGAATTTGGCCGTGAGAAACACCTGGAACGCTTATTGGCCCTTTACCGAGAGCGGGGAGAGTGAGAGGAAGCAGCCAATGCTTAGAGTTCTATTTTACCAGTTTTTTCCCGGTGGCGGGATTGGGCGGTATACTCATTTGCTGGCCTCGGAGCTGAACCGGCATTCCGAGGTTGATGTCGAGCTGGTCTGTTCGCCGGAATACCACCACTTAGCCGAGGCCGATTATCGGGTGTGGCCGGGCCTTGCCCCGATCGGAGCGAAGAACCCTCTCGTGAGGAAGGCGAAGTTTCTCATGGGGCAGTGGAGGAATCCGCGGCGCTTCGTGGGGTATCTCCGCGATCAGGAGTGTGATGTGGTCCATTTTTCGAATATCAATCATCTCACCTATCGCTTTTGGCGGAATCAGATTCATCGTCCATCCCATAAGGTGGTCGCGACCGTTCACGATGTTCGTCGAGCGGGAAAGATTTTGAACCGTCGATGGGAGAGCCGGTGGCTCCGCTGTTTCTACGAGGATGCGGACGCGCTGTTTGTTCATAGCGAAAAGCAGCTTTCTGATCTCCTTGAGTATGCCCCTGGTGCATCAGGTCGCATCCACAAGGTGCCTCATGGTGTCTATGCTTACCCACCTTCAAACAGTGATCGTCATGCGATGAGAGCGAAATGGGGAATTGCGCCAGACCGAACGGTTGGTCTCCATTTCGGTATGATTCGGGCCGATAAGAATTTGCCGGCATTGTTGGAGGCGCTTTCAATGCTGCGGGTGAACCGTCCCTTTCTCGTGATCGCGGGGCGAATGGCTGAACGTGGCCAAGAGTCGGAATCGGTCTTTCGAAGTTTGATCGAATCCCTCCAATTGACTCAGGATGTGCTCATCGTCAACCGCTTCATCGACGAAAACGAGGTCGGCGACTTATACCAGCTTGCCGATTTTGGCTGCTTAACCTATCGGTCTGACTTTACCTCACAGAGTGGCGTGCTCAACGTCGCGGCCCACTTCGACCTGCCCGTTCTCGTGACGCCTGCACCCACCCTGGCCGAGACGGTCGAGGAGTATCGGATTGGCCGGGTCTGTGCCGGTGATACGGCCGAGGCCATCGCAAGCGAGTTGAGGAAGTTGTCCTCGACCCTTTCACGATCTGGTGAGTTCGATTTCGAACGATACCGGAGGGAACAGAGTTGGCAGACCAACGCCCGCCGGACCCTCGCGGTTTATCAGCAACTCTCAGCTGGGTAAGGTCAGGTTGATCTCACAAGGTTCAGGCCAGAGAGTCCTATTTCCTATTCGGCCTCCGGATGCAATCTATCGAGCTCGGCGGGAGACCAGAACCCAGCTTTCCCAGCTGTCGCGTCCCGAACGGATTTGACTTGAGGGGCCGTAATCGCCGAAGACTGATTGCCGAAGGCATTCCGGACGTAGGTGAGAACGGCTGCCAGCTCCTCGTCGTTGAGAAGTCCCCGGAATTGCGTCATCGGAACAAAGCCAGGGTATTGTTTGCCCTTTACTTCAATCGGGCCGTGAAGGCCATTGAGGGTCAGTTTGATCAATCGCTCCTGATCTCCATTGACCCAACGAGTTCCGTCGAGGGGAGGAAAGCCTGCGGCGGGGAGACCTTGACCATTGGCTTGATGGCAGGTGACGCAATGGCCGTCGCGTTGATAGATTTCAGCCCCCAAGCGAAAGAGTCCTCTTGCATTTGGGGGGAGATGGGAGGGAATGGGGTTGGCGCTGACCTCGAGTTCAGGTTCCGTTCCGGTCAGGTTGGATTTAATCGTCTCAAAGGCGTTTTTCGTCCATTGATCGATCGGTTGCGACCCGACGAGATCGACGATCCCAAGGGAATCGTGATGATCGACCCAGGAGGCTGCGATGAGGGCCTCGAGGCGGACGCGTCCCTCCGGATCTTGCGCTGCGGTTTTGAGGAGCCCGAGATGATCACTGAAATGGGCAAGATTGTAGCGCAAGACCCGGACGGCTGCGGCTCGAACCTTGAAGGACTTGGCTTGCAGGAGATTGCGCAACAGGTCGGTATCGATGCGGTTGGCTCCCCAAGTGACCCAGAGCCCTTCCAGGAGCAGGCGTTCATAGTCCGAACTGGAACGGTCCAGCCGGTTGACCCAACGTCGCACGGCAGGGACGACCTGATCCGCGGAATGGGCTCTCAACTCCCGCCTCGAACGATAACGGGTCCGATACTCGGGGAGTTGAAGATTGTCCAAAAGGGTGGCGATCGATGCCCCGGCGATCTTGGCCGGTTCCACCAGTGGACGCTCCGGAACGGTGATCCGGTAAATGCGGCCGTGCGCGTGGTCCCGCAGCGGATCTCTTGCCGAATGCTGCATGTGCCCGATGAGTTGATTATGCCAGTCCACCACATAAAGGGATCCATCCGGGGCGAACTCGAGATCGACCGGACGGAAGTTGGGATCGGAGGAGGTGAAGAGATCCTGGCGGTGCCGGCTCACATAGCCCGTTCCCTCGTCCTCGAGGGTATGTTGTTTAGCGCCGAGGAAGCCGATGCTGTTGTTGAGGATGAAATCGTCTTGAACGTCATCTGGAAAGTGGCGGCTTGAAACGAATTCGAGCCCCGATGTGGGACGGACACGATGGTCTCGCTCGATCAGATTTGCCGTACCTTTGGTCGAGACCCCGTATTTCGCCTTGAGCTCGACGGGGAGCATCCAGTGCATGTCCGTTCCCGAAGTGATGAGGAAAAAATCTTGACCCCACTGATCAAAGGCAACGCCCCATGGATTGGGAATATTGGTTTGAACGGTTCGCTCGAGTTGTTGGCGCTGGGGACTGAAGCGAAAGAAACCGCCGTTCACGCCGCGAACCGGGCCATAGGCCGTCTCGACATTGGTGTGATGGAAAACCCCTTCACACATCATGAATGCACCCGACGGATCGGCGCAGAAGGCGCTGATGGCGTGGTGCGTGTCGTGGGAATCGAATCCGGTGAGGATGATGTCCCGGGAATCGGCAACGCCGTCTTGGTCGGTATCGCGGAGGAGAATCAAGTTGGGCGATTGGGAGACGTAGACGCCTTCAGGGGCAAACTCGAATCCCACGGGAACATGGAGGTGGTCGGCAAAGACGGTGGATCGGTCAGCCTTTCCATCGTTGTTGGTATCCTCGAGGATGAGGAGTTTGTCGTTGGGTCGAGGGTCTCCGGGACGGAAATGGGGGTAACTGGGCATGGTGGAGACCCAGAGCCGTCCTTGATTGTCAAACGAGAGCTGGCAGGGATTGGCAAGATCCGGGAATTCTCTCTCCGATGCAAACAATTCGATGTGGTAACCGTCTGCAACCGTGATTGCCGCAAGGGCGTCCTCGCCATATTGGTAATAGTTTTGCCGACGTTCTTCAGCGTTGGTTTCCACTTTCGATAGTTTGCGGGTCGTCAAATCGGCGGCCGTCAGGTCATAGTGCTTTCCGTCAATGGCGGCCCAAATGGCTTCATCCCTCAGCGTTGTCATCTCTCGAAGTTTCTCGATTTCCTCAGGATAATTGACGTTGCCGAAGGGTTTCCATCGTCGACCGTATGAGTGGACGCCGTTCAACATTTGATAGTCGTTGAACCAGATCCAGTTCTTCTCGTTGACCGCCCTGCGGACAGCCGCGCGGTGGGGGGTGGGTCCTGGATTTATCACGCCATAGATCGCATTCACTAATTCTGGGGCGAGCCTGCGATAGCCGGCCTCGGTCAGATGGGCTCCATTGACGGTCCATTGTTTTTGGTCTGATGCGAACCAGCTTGTGGTGGCGGCGAAGAGATCGATGAAGGGGACGCCGTGCTTGCTGGCGACTTCCTGAATCACGCCGGAATAGAGTGCCAGATTGGCATTTTCTTTGACGCCGTCAGGGAGATCGGATTGGGCGCTCAAATCTTGAAAGGCGATGGGTGAGACCAAGATCAATTTGGGTGCCGATTGACCGTTGTAGGTCTGTTTTTGGGTGTGCTCGACAAAGGCGCTTAATTCCCCTTTGAAGGATTCGATCCCTTCGGGTCCGTCAAAGGATTCGTTGAACCCAAAAAACCCGATGAGCGTGTCTGCCTTGAGAAGGGTGAGCCATTCATCGGGCTCCGGGAAGTGACCCACACCGCTGTGGATTTTGTTTTGGGGGCGAAAGGTCTCTGCGCCGGGGAAGGCCCATTGAGATTTCCGGGAGGGATGGGGTCTAAAACCAGGGGTGTCGCCAGGGCGGCAAAGGTTGCGGATGATCAGTTGATGCTCGGGAAATCGGAGTTGGAGCTCGGTCTCCAAGAAGCCGTAGTGGATCATGCGCTCTCCCAGTCCGTTTCCAAGCAGCACAATCCGTTCGGCTTTGGCGGGGGGCGGAATCGGGGGATGCGAAGCCGCTCGTTGGCGCTCCAAGGCGGCGACGTCCGCTTCAGGCAGAATCGACTTGGCCGATGAGCCGAGCGCGAAGTCGGATGGCCTAAGTTGCCGACGGATGAAATACTCCTTCTCCATGAATCCGTAGAATGAGGGCTCAAAGGGATCAATCGGCGTCACGTCCGCTCTCGCGGGCACGGTTTGGCCGGTGAGATGATAACAGGCATTGACGAATAACCTTCGGAGATCTTCCCAGCGAAGATCCACGGCGGCCCCGGCGGTGGTGGCAAAGCAGTGCCCAGTGTTCTGTCCATCGGGAGTGGGATAGGTCTTGAGCCAGGCCAACGGCATCATCGGGTCATTCTTCTCGTTGGTCAGGGGCAAGGAGGCGGGATCGAGCGTCTCGGTTACGGCGCCCCGCAGCAAGACCACCGCCTCCGCTTGGTTCAGATATTCGATGCCGTAGATGTCCGATGGAGTAAAGATATCGGAGACGCCATTGAGGATGGGATGATCGGCGTGTTCATCCACGATGACCCCGCGTCCTCCCTCAATCTTGTGGCGACCATGGTGGCTGAGCCAGTTCTCCCCGACCACACTCTTGCCGAAGTTCTGCCAGTCGTAACCTCCATAGCGATCGTTGTTATTAAAGGCGTGGGTGGCTGTGCGAAAGGCGATGAGTGGCTTGGCGGCGTTCAAATAGTCGAGAATGGGTTGAAGCTGTTTGCCGGGAAGCTTGCGCCAACGAGTCCCAATGATCATCAGATCGGCGTCGGCCAATTGTGCCGTCTGGGGGATGTTTGAGATTTGGTTTGGATCGATGCAGCCGGTTTCGGGGTCGATCGAGAAGAGAACGGTGCATCGGAAACCGTGGCGCTGACTGAGGATTTTCGCCAGCATGGGGCATGATTCCTCGGAACGGTATTCCTCGTCTCCAGAAATCAAGACAATGTGTTTTCCGTTAGCGGTGCCGGGCTTGGGATCAAAAACTAAGTGGTCCAAGGATTGGGGCGAGGCCTCCATGAGACCATAGGTGATCAGGCCAACAAACGTGGTGAGAATGAGTTTCATGCTTCTGTCTAAGACCTAAAAACGGCTCCTTCCGATTGTAAAGCAAGAACCCCTGCCGAGATCGTCCGGATCCTTCCCTATGGTTTGGGAGCAGTCGCCGCTTGTTTCGGGGCTGGATAATGGCTAGGCCCAGCCATCAACGGCGGTTGCTCGCCAGGGAACGAAGCTGGTTGCTGAGGGTCTCCATCTCAAAAGGCTTTCTCAGATATCCATCCGGTTTGAGCTCGCCGAGAAGCTCGGAGGTATAACTGACTTCAAAGCCGCTCATCATGATGACTTTGATGTTGGGATCGAGGTCGCGAATTTTTCGGAGAGTGGATGGGCCGGATTGAATCGGCATCGACAAATCGAGAAGCACTATTCGATAGGAATCGGGGGAGTCGTTGATCATGGTCAGGGCCTCGGAACCTGATCGGGCGATGCTGACGCGGCATCCGAGGTGTTCCAGCATCCGGGTCGCGACTTCCCTGACATGACGCTGATCGTCGACAACCAAGACGTGCTGTGGCAATTGGTCGCTCGAATCAAGGGGCCCCTCGGTTTTCGTCGGGGGAGCGGAGGTTTCCTCAAGATAGATGGAAACGGTCGTCCCCTGCTCTGGAATGGAATCGACGGTGAGAATGCCGCGGTGACCCTGAACGACTCCATGGACCTTTGATAGGCCCAGGCCTTGAGAGCCCTCTTTGGTGGAATAAAAAGGCTCGAAGATCCGGTTCAAGATCTCCGGTGTCATGCCGCAACCGGTATCTTGGACCTGGAGGCAGGCGTAGCTGTCTTTCGGCGATTTCGGTGCCGTGATGGCGTAACGGAGCTCGATTTGACTCGAGGGGATGCGACAGGTTCGGATGGTGATCGTTCCTTGCTGTGCCTCGATTGCCTCCTCCGCGTTGATGACCAGGTTCATCATGATCTCGGCCAGTTGATCGGCGTCGGCCATCACCGTGGGAATGGAATCATCAAGCTCAAAGACCAGACGAATGTTTCCAGTGGCGGAGGATTGAATCGACGAGGTGTGGTCTCGGATCAGTTGGTTTAATTCATGGGGCGAGGGAGTGAAGGCGCCTTTCCCGGCGCAGGCTTGCAATTGCTCGCAAAGGCTCGCCGCGTTGCGTGAGGATTGTTTGATGAGTTCGAGAGATCTGGCCGCTGTAGCGGTCTCCGGAAGCTCGAGGCCGAGGACTTCAGAGTGTCCCATGATCCCGGCGAGGAAGTTGTTGAAATCATGGGTGATCTTGTCGGCAAAGTGACCTAGGCTTTCGATCTTTTCTTGGTGAAGCGAGGTCCGCTCCGAACTTATCCGTTCGGCCTCGCGCTTCGTCCGGTCGGAAATATCATGAAGGCTGATCAGGAAACACGAGTCGCCTTGCCACTGGATGGGGGTCACCTTGACGTCAACGAGCGTTTTCGTGCCATTGCCCTGCGCGAGGTCGATGTCGCTGTAGCGGCCCCTCGTCAGCGGTGCCCGGAGCGGGATTCGGGTGCCGAGCAGGGCTTCGGTAGCGGCGCCAAGGAGGCGTGCGGCGGCGGCGTTGGTATATCGAATTCGCGCGTCGGGTCCCGTGACGACAATCCCTTCCTCGATCGTTTGCACCAACTGGCGAAGATCGGATGAGCGTTGGAGAAGTTGCGCTTGCAGATGCTTGGTCTTGAGCGCGCTTTGGATGACTGGGTGCAGCGCATCCTGGTCGAGGAGGCCTTTGGTCAGGGAGGCGTGCGCTCCTTGGTTGATGAGGCAATTGGCGAGAGGCTCATCTTCCAGACCGTTGAAGACAATAATCGGCACCTCGGGAGCGGTTCGCTGAATCACACCCAACAGTTCAACCGGGGGAGGCCCGTCAGGGAGTTTGGGGTCAATGACAATCACGTCCCATTCTTGCTCCTCCAGGGCCGCCTGAGCGGTTCGATAGGTCGGCTTTCGAGTGAATTCGTAAGGGGGGATCGAAAGAGTGGGGAGGGCTTCTTCGAAGGCCTGGGCTTCCCCGTCGCTGGCGTCGATCAGCAGGAGTCTAAATCGATTATCTGTCACCATTCTTGTCCAGCTGGTTCGGGGCATGGAGCGTGCCGAGCTTGAAATCGGGTTTCAATCGGAAAATCAAATTAATTCAATGTAACGATGTGTGGGATCGAGTCGAGAGGGGACCGTGCAAGAGTGACCTGGCTTCTTTTCGTTTCTCTACCCGGGACGAGCGAGGGCGTTGTTTCCCTATTGAGTCAGGCAAGGCTAGGAGGTGCTTCCGGTATGGGATGGGTTGAGTGAGGGCAATGGGAGCGGCATTCATTCAGTGAAAATCGTGGGAGAGATTTCCCTCAAGCTTAGCCTGGGGAAGGGCAGCGAACCGCTTGGCCAGGATTGAAATGATCCCGCGACTTTTTTGGACGATACCCGTAATTTGGAGAAAGTTTTCTTGGGTGATTTGAAGTCGGTTCGCCTCGAACGCCTTGGCTGGGACAAAGGCGTTGGCGATTCCGGTTTCATCTTCCAAGCTGACAAAGAGATGACCTTTGGCGGTCCCAGGACGTTGCCGACAGATGACCAGTCCGGCAATGGTGATGAGGCTGCCCGTAGGCGCCTCGGGAAGATGAATCGCCGTCCATGCATGGGGGATTTGGGATCGGAGGAAGGCCATCGGATGAGGGCCGGTGGATAGATGAAGGTTCCGATAGTCGGCTTCCATTCTCTCTCGAGGCTCCATGGCAGGGAGGAGGGTTTGGGGGGCGTCACCCTTTCCTTCGGCGAAGAGGTCCTCGGCTGAAATTGGGTTCTCGACCTGCCAGAGGGCATCCCGACGATGGTCGGTGAGCGTTCTCAACGCGCCTATTTCGGCGAGAATTCGACGTTCATCTCTTGGGGTTCTGGTGCGATTAAGAAAGTCGGTGACGTGCTTCCAAGGGTGTCTCTCTCG
>DEAY01000231.1:4467-7823 GCA_002348345.1 Verrucomicrobia bacterium UBA2970 | reverse complement strand
ATTGAGGCGCATCCCTCCGGACTGATCACGGAGTAATAGGCGTTCTCTAAAATGAGAACCCGATCGGCAACCCCGATTCCCAGGGCACCTCCCGAACCGCCCTCCCCGATCACCAGCGCCACGATGGGCACATCCAGGAGCATCATCTCACGGAGATTCACGGCAATCGCCTCGGCAATATGCCGCTCCTCCGCGCCAATCCCTGGATAAGCCCCGGCGGTGTCAATGATCGAAATGATGGGCAGTTGAAACTTCGCAGCGAGTTGCATCAGCCGCATGGCCTTGCGATAACCATCAGGATGTGCCGAGCCGAAATTCCGGCGAACCTTCTCCTTGGTATCCCGCCCTTTCTGAGTACCCACGACCACCACCCGCTCATCTCCCAACCGGGCAAACCCTCCGATCATCGCTTGATCATCGGCATAAAGCCGATCTCCATGGATTTCCGAGAATTCGTGAAACACGCTCTGCAAGTAGTCAAGGGTGAAGGGCCGCCGGGGATGACGTGCCAATTGAACCCGCTCAAACGCCGAGAGGTTGGAGAAGACCTTCTTCCGGGTCTGTTCCAGCTTCTGCTCTATCCGTCTGATTTCGTCCGCAATGCTTACCCCAAGAGTTCCCCCATCGGAATCAATGCGCAATTCCTCAAGCTTGCGTTGAAGTTCGGCAATTGGTTTTTCAAATTCGAGGTGGTAATTCATAGATGAGACAATGACCGGTCGGATGCTACGGAGATCATTCGATGACTTCAAACGATTTCAGCCCGCGACCGTCGAGCGCCGACCTCATGAAAAGTCGGGGTAACCTCACCGCCACCCCTCGAATCACTGGTCCGTGTCCTGTCGCCAATCCGGCCCGCCGTCAGCCACTTAGGCGGACTGGATCCTGAGATCGGTAAAGATTCGGGTGAAGGCACGCGAAGCCAGCACCCTGCCCGTCGGCGTCGACTCGGAGCAGGACAACGCGTGCTCCAGTTTTGCGGCCTTGCCTTCCCCAGAGACGATCAGCCAGACCTCCGCTGCCGCCGCGAGCACGGCATACGACAAGGTAACGCGATGGGGCGGCGGCTTGCGAGCCGTCACCTCGTGGCAGGCATCGCTCCTCTGGAGATCCTCGGCCATGTTTTCCGGGAAGAGGGAGGCGGTGTGACCATCCTCACCCATTCCCAGCAGGATGAGATCCAGAACGGGCGTCCGCCCGGACTGCCGTTCGAAGAACGCCTGTAGCATCGTTTGGCCCAATTCCGCCATCCGACGGGGTTCCTCACCTCCCGCGAACGGGTGCTGTTGTTTCCGATCAATTTCCAAGGGCTGAAACAGCAAGGTGTCGGCGAGTCGATAATTGCTCTCGGGATGATCCAGCGGTACACAACGCTCGTCCGCCCAGAAATAATCACAATTCCGGAGAGGGATCGCCGCTTGATCACGACTTGCCAGAGCGGCAAACAGCTTCCGGGTGATCCGTCCCCCGGATAGCGCGACCGACGGGGACCCGGATGGCGAAGCGAGATATTCGATGAGCCGGTCGGCCACTCCAGAGGCCAGGGCCTCGGAGTCGTCAAAGGTCAAGAGCTCCCGATTTGAAGCGCGATCCTGGTTCATTGCCTCGAATTTGGTTCAGGCCTCCGGGTTCAGCCACCCGGGAGCGCCGCCCCCCAACAATGCGTCAGCCGCCTCTGGCCCCCATGTTCCCGCGGCATAGAATTCACGGTTGCTCAACGCCTTCCCCTGCCAGGCACTTCGAATCCGATCGACAAAGGCCCAAGCCGTCTCCACTTCGTCCCGACGGATGAACAAGGTCGAATCCCCCGCGACCGCCTCGAGCAACAGTCGTTCGTAAGCCTCTGGCGTGTAGGCCCCGAACTCCTCCTCATAGCGAAAATCCATCAGGACGGGATCGAGCCGGGTCGTGCTTCCGGGAACTTTTCCGTTGAAGCCCAGACAGATTCCGGCATTGGGTTGCAACCTCAGGGTCACCGAGTTGGCATCCATCCCCGAGGACGCCTTCGCCGCAAACAACACATTGGGCACCGGTCGAAATTGAACCCGCACCTCACTGGCGCTCAGCGGCAGGTTCTTCCCCGTTCTCAAATAGAACGGCACCCCGGACCATCGCCAGTTATCAATCAAGATCTTCATCGCCACAAAGGTCTCAACATTGGATACCGGAGACACCTTGGGCTCGGAGCGGTAAGCCGGCCGGAGCTCACCGCCCAGCTCACCTCCAAAATATTGTCCCCGAACCACCTGCTTCGCGACCTCCTCGCCACTGATTGATCGCATCGACTGCAGGAGTTTGACCTTTTCATCCCGGATCGCCTCGGCGTCCAAGGAGACGGGCGGCTCCATCCCCACCAGGGCAAGAACCTGCAAAAGGTGATTCTGCACCATGTCTCGAAGAGCCCCAGCTTCCTCATAGTAGCCCCCGCGACTCCCGACGCCCAACTGTTCACTGACGGTAATCTGCACGTGATCGATGGAATCTCGATTCCAGCTCCCCTCAAAAATGGCGTTCGAAAAACGAAACACCAAAATATTCTGAACCGTTTCCTTTCCCAGATAGTGATCGATTCGAAAGACCTGCTTCTCGTGCAGGTAGTCCGTGATCTGACGATTCAATTCCCGGGCAGAGGCGAGATCATGCCCAAATGGCTTTTCGATCACCACTCGCTGCCAGTGATCGTCCTGAGCATCCTTTCGAACCATCCCATGGGCATGCAACCGCTTGACGGTTTCAGCGAATTGGCTGGGAGAGATCGCCAGATAGAAGAGAAGATTCTTCTCCAAGCGTTGATCTCCAAAGCCCTGCAACCGCGCCTTTAACCCCTCGTAGGCATTGGAATCAGTCAAATCACCTCGGCAGTATGAGATCAGACGCTCAAATCTCCCCCAAACGGTCTCGTCGATTCCTTTCGAGCGAGCGTAGCGGGCCAAATCATCCTTCAATTCGGCTCGCCATGACTCGTCGGTTTTTTCCCGCCGGGCCACCCCAACAATCCGGAAGGGCTCTGGTAACTGGCCCCCGCAAAAAAGATGGTAGAGGGCGGGAATGAGCTTTCGGGACGTGAGATCGCCACTGGCCCCGAAAATGACCAGGGTGCAGGGCGAAACTTCCCTTCGATCTCCCTCCGTCCGACAGCCCAACAGTTCATCCAACTGCGTCAACTCTTCCATATTTAACCCTCCCGAAACCAACCGACGAAAACTCTCCGCGAACGGATGAAGCGAACCTCCCCCCCAAGAAACTGTTTCCTTCCTCTTCCGGACACAGAATCAGCGGGTTGGCTCCAGCCGTCCTATCGATAGTGAGCCATGAACCCGGGCCCCTCTCCCCCCAGATCCGCAAGCCGCTGCTCC
>DEAY01000231.1:0-4156 GCA_002348345.1 Verrucomicrobia bacterium UBA2970 | reverse complement strand
TCCGCAAGCCGCTGCTCCGCGATCACCCGACCATAGGCGACCACATCGGCGGCCAACATCTCGAGTCGCTCCTGAAACGTCGAGGTCACCTGAGCGCCCTCCTCCAGATCGTGTTTCTCGTGAAAGGAGACTCCATAGGGCAGGCTCCAGGCATAGCACTGTCGAGCCACCGTTCGAATCTGATCATGGACAGTCAATCCCTTTTCATAGGAACCGACAACCGAAGCGAATAGTTTCCCGGCGAATTCCTTCCAAAAATGATCCAGGAAATTCTTCGCCGCGCTGCTCATGCTTCCGTGGTAGTCAGGACTCCCGATCACCAGCACATCGGCACGGGTCACCCGACTCTTGAGATCCCGGTAAGCCTCCCCCTGGAACGAGGACTCCACATTAAACAAAGGGAGGGGCTCTGAGGCGTAATCGAACAAATCCACCTGGCAGCCCTTCTCTCTCAACACCGCCGCCGTTGCCTCAACGACCACACGGGTCGTTGAAACCGAGGCGGTGTTCCCGACAACCAGCAGCACCTTCAATGACTTTTTCGAATCATTCATCACATCCTTCCAGTTCCTCTTCGACACGTCACCGCGATACATCAACAATCGCCTTGATAACACCCGTCTCAGGCCGGGTGTAGGCGGGAAAGTCTTCGATCAGTTGTTCAAATGGCGAGCGATGAGTCATCCAGGGGCGCGTGTCGATCACACCCGATTCAATCCATTGGATGATCTTGCCGAATTCCTCGGGCAGGGCGTTGCGTGAGGTCAACAAGGTCATTTCCCGCCGGTGAAGAAGCGGATGATAGTAGGTCAGCGGTTGCGTTGAAATCCCCACAAAGACAAATCGTCCGGTGTGACCGACATACTCAACGCCTTTCGACATCGATTGGTTGCTTCCAGTCGCATCCAGGACCAGGGTAAACAGATTCCCGTCCGTGATGGCCTCAAGTTGACCAAGCACAAGGTCCTCCTCACCGGCACTCACCACATGGTCGACCCCCATCACCTCCCGGCAAAACTGGAGCCGGGTCTCGTTGAGATCGAGCACCGTGATTCTCGCCTTGGCGATCTTGGCGAACTCGATAACCGACAACCCGATGGGGCCCGCTCCAATCACCAGGACATGTTCCCCTTCCACCGCCCGGCCTCGGCCGATGGCGTGGCAGCCAATCGCCAGGGTTTCAACAAGCGCCAATTGGTCGTAGGACATCTCCTTGGATGGGTGCAGCTTCCGCGCCGGCACGACCATTCGGGGCCGCAGACCACCGTCGGTATGCACCCCCAGGACCTCAAGCGTCTCGCAACAGTTTGTTCGACCTCGTCGACTGGAAAAACTATTCGGGTCATTGAGATACGGTTCGACCGAGCACGCGTCGCCCACCTCGACTTCGGAGACCTCCGCCCCCACCTCCAGCACCTCGACGCCCAGTTCGTGACCGGGAATCACCGGATAGGCAAAGAAGGGCATCTTCCCCAGATAGCCGGAGATATCGGTACCACAAATCCCCACCCGATGGACCTGAACGAGCGCTTCACCGGCCGCCACCGGCCCCGGCTCGTCGATTGAGATCATCCGGAACTGTTCCGGTGCTTGCAGTTGAATGGCATTCATCATCGAATTCTCAGGGACAACTCGTTGTCGGTGGAGGACGACGTCCTAGGGATTGAGCCGTTGAAATTCCCCGCCGTCCAGCCAAACCCCGCGGCATTCCGGGCAGCGGTCAAGGACGACGGAACGATTCCACTTGCTGTAAACCCTCAGCAACGCCGTGCCGTCCCTCGGACATTGGCCGGGATGCCGATCCAGCCCAGAATCACGTCCTCCCAGTGACCGCCCTCCGACGGCCTGATCATCAATGAGGCGGCCTAACTCCGCCTCATCGAACCATACCCCCTGGCACTGGGAACATCGGTCCACTTCAATCCCGCGAAGCCCCTGGCTGCTCAGCTCCTGTTCAGAACACTTCGGACAATTCATTCAACCCTTCCCCAGCAAGAAGGCCTAACCCTCATGCTCGGCCCCCGCCAGTGGGAGTTCTCGTTCTACTTCAGATTCTCGATAACCAAATCCAGCGTCGCCGATGGTGCTCAAGTCGACCCGCCCTCCCTGTCTCCGATAGAGGCCGGGATGCACCTTCGATTCGGGCAGCGACGCGTCGGGATAAAACTGCATCGCATTGGTTTCGACCCCCATGATCGTGCCGACATGGGCCGCCAGCAAGACGTGGGGCACCTGAGCCAGCATGGGATTGGTCAGATCCTGAACCATCAGGGTCATGCCATGAGCCTTCGCCCAGCACGCGCTGAGCAGCGCGCCACTCTGGGTTTTGCACGTCTTAAGCGCCACGCCGGTCCAGCCCAGCTCCCTCCCCATTTGGATCAAACGCCAGTCATGGGCGCTCTCGTCAAGAAAGAGCGGCTTCCGAGCGGAGACGCTGTGGACGTCAATGGGATTTGCCTCCAGATCGTAGGGAAAGGGCTGCTCGACATAGAGCAACATCCCATAGGTCCTGGGCTGGTCGTCCCTCAAGCGATCCAAGATCTCGTTGACATAGTCAGGATCCGTCACCGTGCAGTTGAAGTCAGCCGTCAGCCACGAAACTCCCTCCTCAACGGCAATGGATCCGATTCTCTGCAAGCGATCGAAATCCCATGCCGCGTCGTTGCCTCGTAGCTTGACCTTCAAACAATCCAACCCATCCCGTTGAATCCAGTCTCGCAGCAGAACGGGATACCCGTCCTCAGGCTCCGCCCCCGTCAACTCAGATTCATCCAAGGGATCGAGCCCCCCCACCAGATGCCAAGCCGCCAAGCTCACCGGTGCCTTCGAGGTTAAAAAGCGATCAGGAAATTGACCTGAAAAATCAACGTTTCTTTGGGCTGACAGATACTGGTCCAAGGGCCGGTTCAGAAATGCCGCGCCATAGGTTTGATAGGTCGGGAGGCCGACCGACCGACCAAAAGCATCGTGGAGGGCGACATCAAAGAGGGACCCACATACCAGCGCCGCCAACCAAGGCATCTTTTCCGAATCCGGGCGTTCCTCATTGAAGGAATTGAAGAGCGGCCGGAGGACTTCATCCTGAAAGCGGATCCCCACATCGAGCGGATCCCCGAGATAATCGAACTGGGCCCAGGCCCTGTTCAAGCAACCGCAAAACGCTTTCAGCGCCTGATGCCGTCCTTCGTAATTGCCCTCCTGCGGCCAGACCCACTGAACGCTCAAAGGCGTTTCCCCCCATCCGACCGAGGCGATCCCTTGACGGTTCTCGACGGTCAACCGCACACGGGCCACGGTCACCGACGTCGTCACCTCTGTGCCAAACTTGAGCGGCACCCGGGTCGTGACCGGCAAGAAATAAAGGGCGGCCGCTTTGGGCCGAATATCCGTTGGCTTAGCCATCGAGTAAACCGTAGAGACCAGTGACACTGAATTCGGAGCAAGGTCCCACTTTAAATCCCCTACCGTTCCGTCGTTTCAGAGGAGCGTCTCACCAGAAAAACAAACGCCAGCAACGACGCCAGCAACGCCACCCCGGCACAGATAACATAAGGAAGGGCGGGCTTGAAAGCGTAAAGCGTAGCGGCGAAGAGCGGCCCCAGAATCCTCGCCAGCGTCCCGGCGCTCTGAGCGATCCCCAGCGTAGTGCCTTGCTCATTCTCGGGTGCGTTCAATGAGATCATCCCCATGGTGGGGGCCCGATTGATCCCAGAAAACACGGCGAACAGTCCCAAAGCAAGTAACATCATGCCGAGTGAGTTCATAAAGGGCATGAGAGCAAGGCCAAAGGCCACCCCGATCAGACTGAGACAGATCAGCCACGGCTCGCCCAGCGCCTTGACCAAGCGCCCCACCAGCCCCCCCTGGACCAAGGCGGCGATGAACCCGCAATAGGCGAAAAGATACCCAAGCTGGGTCTCATCATACTCGAAGGTCCGGTCCAGCAAGAGGGGCAGCGTACTTTCGAAACAGGCAAAGCAGAAGGTCGCGAGAAAAAAGACACCGATCAGGAATCCCAAACGAGGCTGCCGCAGCGTGTGAAGCCATTGTTCCAGCTTGGGGCGATCCGGCGCGGCCTCACTCGCGGGCTGGCGACTCTCCACCAGGATGAAGCAGGCCAACAGAAAATTGGAACCGCAGATCGCCGCCGCAACCC
>DEAY01000313.1 GCA_002348345.1 Verrucomicrobia bacterium UBA2970 | reverse complement strand
GCCGTCGGTCCCCTGCGGTGGATCGCCGAAAACCGAATCACGACGGGCGGGATCGTGCAGTTCAAGGAAGACGGTGATGGGATCATCCGGGGCTTTTCGATGGGGGGACAGCACTATGAACGGGTTCCGTCTTCCCCTCCGCCTCTGCCGGAAGCCTGGAAAGGGTGCCTCGGATCGTATGGCCCACCCTTGATTCCGCTGATTGTCAGTGAACGGCATGGCCATCTCTACGTGATGACTGAAAACATGGTCGACTATCGGTTGCGGCCCGTCAACCGGCATGTGTGGTCCTTGCCGCCCGGCATGTATGTGAACGAACAGGTGGTCTTTTTGACGGGGTCCGGGGGGCAGGTGCAACAGATCAACTTTGCAAACATGGTCTTTGACCGGTGGGAGTAAGGGGTTGAGATTGGGTCGGGACTTATGGAAACGCTGATTGCACCGGAGAATCACGGGTGGCTTTGGGCGGTGATTGCCGCAGGGACCGCCACCGCGATCTGGGTCGAACAACGGTTCCGCTGGGCCGCACGGTTGAGCGGGCCAGTCGTGGCGTTGTTGATGGCCATGACGTTGACCAATTTGAGAATCATGCCCTCCGCCTCCCCGGCTTATGATGTGGTGGGCGATTGGTTGGTGCCCCTGGCGATTCCGCTGCTGCTTTTTCGAGCCAATGGCCGCGACATCATCGGCACGGGAGGTCGGCTCTTCTTGATCTTTCACTTGAGCGCGCTTGGTACCCTCCTGGGGACGACGCTTGCCGTCTATGCGCTCAGGGGGCCGATCGGGACCGAGGAGATTGCCGCCGCGGCAGGACTGATGACGGCGAGCTATATCGGGGGCGGGGTGAATTACATGGCCATGAAGGAGAGTTATTCGGTCAGCGAGTCGGTCACCAACCCGCTTATCGTCGCCGATAATTTCGTCATGGCCGGTCTGTTTGTGATGATGTTGTGGATGGCTGCGAGTTCCTGGTTTCGAGCGCGATTCCCGCATCCTCATTCTCAGGAATCGCGACCGGAGGAAAACCTGGCGGCGCTGCATTGGGAGCGAAAGGGGATCGGACTTCTGGATTTGGCCCTTTCGCTGGCCTATGCGTTCATGGTGGTGGCGCTTGCCGAGGCGGGCGTGCGAGGGGTCCGGTTTTTGTTCGGGGATGTCTCCCAATCCCGGTTATGGATTCAACTGCTTTATATCCTGTGCACCAACAAGTTTGTCATCATGACCTTGATCTCGGTGAGTGTCGCGACCGCCTTTCCTCGTCAAGGGGACCGGATTCATGGCCCCGAGGAGATCGGGGCTTACCTGCTCATGGTCTTCTTGTTTACCCTGGGACTTCCAGCTGACCTGATGAGCGTTCTAACGCGGGCCCCGCTCTTTTTTGTGTTTTGTGGAATCATTGCCCTCACCAACCTTGCGGTGACCCTCGTTGTAGGCAAGTGGCTGAGATTGAACCTGGAAGAGATGGTCGTGGCGGTGAACGCCAATTTGGGGGGGGCACCCACCGCTGCGGCGATCGCGATTGGCTCGGGTTGGCGGCGCCTGATTCTGCCGGGGTTGCTCGTCGGGATTTGGGGATATGTCGTCGGGACGCCAATGGGGATCCTAGTGATTGAACTGATGATGCGATAGGTCGGGTTGCATCTTTTTTTGAATTAAGCCGTGAGAACTTTTCGATCCGTGTTAGAACGACGGTCATGAATCGAGATTGGCGATTCAAGTCCTTCAGGTTCGGGGTTCCAGCGCGGTGGGGGATCGGATGCGCGATCGGGGTATGTCTCCTGGTTGGTGGGTGTGGGCAAGGTTCCGATGACGGGGGGCGGGATTCTCAATCGGACGCTGCGGATGCTGAGGAAGCGGCCGAGGGCAGTCCGTTGACCGCCCCTGCGGACTACCTGGGTGCGGTGAATCAAGCTCAGAAATCGTCGGCCAGCCGCTTGGCATTGGCGGGGCTTCAGCAAGCGATTCAGCAGTTCAGGGTGATGGAAGATCGTCATCCGAACGACCTCAACGAGCTGGTGGGAAGCGGCTACCTCCCGCGGCTTCCCGAAGTGCCCAAGGCCTTCGTGCTTCACTACGATCGGCGGACGGGGCAGGTGCAGTGGCTTCCGGCTCCGGAGGGGAACGCAGGAGGCGGTCGGCGTTAAGTGGCGTCGGGTTGCGAGGACACGTTTTTCCCTCCGATTTTTCTCGTCAAACCCGTTGGGAAGAGGCACAAGGTTCGGCTTTCCAAGTCATGAACGAACAAATCGTAATTCTTGATTTTGGTTCGCAGTATACCCAGGTGATCGCTCGGCGAATCCGGGAGTGCTCGGTTTACTCGACGATCCTGCCTTATGACACCCCGGCTCGTGAAATCAAAAAGATCGCGCCCACTGGAATTATCCTTTCGGGTGGGCCCTCCAGTATTTACGCCAAGGATTCTCCCAAGCCGGATCGAAAGGTATTGAATCTCGGTGTTCCCATTCTGGGCATTTGTTACGGGCTTCAGATCCTGGGCCATTTTTTAGGGGGGAGCATTGAGAGGGGACTCAAGCGTGAGTATGGCAAGGGGACGCTGAGGGTCAAAAAATCGTCTCCCCTCTTTCGGGGGTTGCCGAAGTCGATGCAGGTTTGGAACTCCCATTCGGATAAGCTGACCAAAGCACCGCGAGGGTTCGTCTCCGTTGCGACGACGGAAAACTCCGACTTCGCGGTGGTCCAGAATCTCGATCGAGAGATGTTTGGCTTGCAGTTTCATCCCGAGGTGGTGCACACGCCGAAAGGGAAGCAGTTGATCGAGAACTTCGTTTATCGAGTGTGTGGCTGTGGGAAACGGTGGACGATGCGGAACTACGTGGATCAAGCGGTGGATGAGATCCGGGAAACGGTGGGTGAGGAACGGGTCATTCTAGGGTTGAGCGGTGGCGTGGATTCCAGTGTGGCCGCCGCTCTCATTCACCGAGCGGTGGGACGGCAATTGACCTGTATTTTCGTGAACAACGGACTGCTTCGGGCTCGGGAGGTGGAAGCCGTCAAGGATCTCTTTGGTCGTAACTTCGAGATGCGGCTCCAGGTCGAGAATGCCTCGGCGGAGTTTCTCCGCAAGCTGAAGGGAGTGCGTCGTCCCGAGCGAAAGCGAAAGATTATCGGAGGCACCTTCATCAAAGTCTTTCAATCGGCCACAAAGAGGGCGGGCAAGGCCAAGTTTCTCGCTCAAGGTACGCTTTACCCCGATGTGATCGAATCAGTACCCATTGCCGGTAATCCGGCCGCCCTCATCAAGAGCCACCACAATGTCGGTGGGTTGCCGAAAACCATGAAGTTCGAGTTGCTCGAACCCTTGAAATGCCTGTTCAAGGACGAAGTGCGGTTGTTGGGGGCGGAACTCGGCTTGCCGAAGGAGGTGGTTTACCGCCAGCCTTTTCCCGGACCTGGTTTGGCGGTGCGAATCTTGGGCGATGTGACCAAGGAGCGGTTGCGGATTCTGCGGGAGGCCGATGCCATTGTGGTGCAGGAAATGAAGGCCAACGATTGGTACTATCGAGTATGGCAGAGTTTCGCCGTGTTGCTTCCGGTGAAGAGTGTGGGGGTGATGGGGGATGAGCGGACCTATGAGTACACGGTCGCGGTTCGGGTGGTCGATTCAAAGGACGGGATGACGGCGGATTGGGTCAAGCTTCCCTATGATTTACTGGAGCGCATGTCGAATCGAATCATCAACGAGGTGGATGGGGCCAACCGGGTTTGCCTCGATATTTCAAGCAAGCCGCCCGCGACCATCGAGTGGGAGTAAACGCCGGGGGGCAGGCAATCCCCCGATCATCCCTCTTTCCCTCTGCCAGGAGGCCTTCCCGCCCTATTGCGGACGGTCACGAGTGGGTGGTCTGCTCCGAGGGATGAGGATCGGCCCTGAGTGGAGTGTTGCGCCCCATCTTGACATGAGGCCTGGAAGTCGACGCTGAGAGCCTGGGATCAGAGCGCCGACGACCCTGCGATTGGGTGGGATGGTGGATCGTCAATTGTGTCCGGTTGAGGGCCGAGAAAACGGGTCCCGCCTTTTTTTTGGATTGCTTCTTCTTCAGCGTGCTCGAAGGCTAACCCCATGAGTGTGCAATCTCGCCTCCGATCCCGGACGACATGCCGATGGCTGATGCGATGTTTTTTGTTGGCCTGGAGTGCGCAGGCGCTTGAAACCGTAGCTCACGAGTTCTGGTTGGCACCCTCGACGCATCGCGCCTCCGAGGGGGATTCGATCGAGCTCAACGCCATGATTGGCCACGGGGAACAGGTGAAATCATTGCGCCGTCGTTCGGATCATCTATCCGAGTTTCGAGTCTATGACGGTCAGGGCCATTTCGATGTGGGAGGAAAAAGGAATCGGTTTCCCACCGGCCGTTACCGGACCCAAAGGTCGGGGCTCCATGTTTTCCGTTATCTGAGTCAACCCCTTCTCAACACGCTTCCAGCGGATCGGTTTCAGAAATATCTGAACGATGAGGGGTTGGATGACGCGCTCTCGATTCGTCGCTCGACGGGCGGCGAAAAGGAAGTCGGCAGGGAACGCTATCTTCGTTTTGCCAAGAGTTTGGTCCAGGTGGGTGATCGGAATGGATCGGATCGGGTGCTCGGATTGCCGCTTGAGATCGTCGCCATCACCAATCCCTTTCGGTTGCGGACGGGGTCGACTCTGGTGGTGAGGGTTTTGCAGGAAGGGCTCCCGATCCCCGGCGTGATGGTCAAGGGATTTGCCTTGAAAGGGGGGCAAGATCCGGTCCTGGTCCGTACGGATGGGGATGGGTATGCCCGGATTCCCCTGGCCTGGGAGGGGCGGTGGATGCTCAACGCCGTGTGGATTGAACCGTTGGAGGACGATGTTCCTGATGCCGATTGGGAAAGTTATTGGGCCTCGTTGACCTTTGAGATCGAGGCGCAATGATGGACGACGACTCCTCTCCTGGGTTGTCCTCTTTTTCTGATGGGGTTTTTCCCGCTTGATTTTGAGGACTCCCCCCCTTAATTGAAAGGGTCGTGGCGAATGATCATCCGGCGTTAGCGGAGACCGCCCATCGACCCTGGCCGCTTCCCGACCGACCCTGGCGATGGCGGCAGAGCTGGCAGCAACTTGTATTTCTTCACTGGGAGATCCCCGCGGATTGCATCCGCCCCCTCATTCCCCCGGGACTCGAATTGGATACCTTCGATGGAGCCGCTTGGATTGGACTGGTACCCTTTGACATGAAAGGGGTGACCCTTCGCGGGTTTCCGCCGCTCGCCGCTGTCTCTGATTTTCCGGAGATCAATGTTCGGACCTATGTCACCGTAGAGGGGAAACCGGGGGTGTGGTTTTTTAGTCTGGATGTGCCGGATCGCTTGGCGGTATGGATCGCTCGCCGTTTCTTTCACCTCCCCTACCATCGAGGTGCTGTTTCGATTCGTCGCGAACGTGAGGGGGTGCATTACGAGGCTCAGCATCCGAATCGACGGTTTTCCGCGCGGTATCGTTCCACCGGTGAGCCGGTATCGGAATTGAGTGCGTTTGGCCGCTGGGCCACGGAACGATATTGTCTCTATTCGTGCGATCCCAAGGGGCGGGTTTTTCGGGGAGAGATTCACCATCGGCAATGGCCTTTGGAGTGGGCGACGATTGATCTTCAGGAGAATACCTATCTCGAGCCCTACCCGGTGGGACCGCAGCATCCTGAGATTCTGTATTCCGAATCGATTGATGTCGTGATCTGGCCGCTGCAACAGGTCCCTTAAAATCATTCGATTGCTTTTGGCGAAGCCGTGAGCGAGGATGGCAGCATGCCTCGGCCACGGGCATCAACATCTCCCATCGGACCGTCCCGCAGGATCTCCTTCATGTTTTTGTGGGGGGTGAGCCTTGGTTTGCCGCTTCTTGCTGAGGGCCCCGCTGATTTTTTTGAGGAACGGGTGCGTCCCGTCCTAGCGGGCATTTGTGGCGAATGCCATGGGAGCGATCAGGCCAAAGGGGGCTTCCGGGTGAATCACCGGACGGGGCTCCTCCGTGGTGGGCATTCCGGACCGGCGGTTGTTCCGGGGGATCCGGAGGCGAGTCTGATGATTCAGGCCATTCGTCGCCAGCATGAGGACTTGGCGATGCCGCCAAAGGAGGCCTTGAGGGCGGCACAAGTGGCGGCGTTGGAGAAGTGGGTGGCATCAGGCGCCCCATGGCCGGACGACCCCATGCCGATGGAAACGGATTCCAGGACGGAACGATGGTCCGATCACTGGGCGGCGGCTCCGGTCCGAGCCGTGCCCTTGCCACCGGTCAAAGACGGGAAATGGCCGCAGGTGGGTTTGGATTTTTTTGTTCTCGCTCGTCTGGAAGCCAGGGGGTGGCAGCCAAGTTCCGTGGCCGATCGGCCCGCTTTGGTCCGGCGAGCCTTTCTCGATCTGATCGGGTTGCCACCAACCGTGGCGGAACGGGAGGTTCTCGTCCAAGATCAGAGACCGGACGCATGGAGGCGAATGGTGGATGCCTTGTTGGCGCGTCCGGAATATGGGGAGCGTTGGGGAAGGCATTGGCTTGATGTCGCGCGATATGCCGACGCGAAAGGGTATGTTGACGCGGGCGAGACCAAGTTTCCCTTTGCTTATACTTATCGGGACTATGTCATTGGTGCCTTCAATCGGGATCTCCCGTATGATGAGTTTGTGCGGCAGCAAATTGCCGCGGATCGGCTGAACGGGCGGACTCCCGAGTCGCTCGCTGCCCTTGGGTTCTTGACGGTTGGGGCCCGATTCAACATTTTCCATCACGAGATCATCGACGATCGAATCGATGTCGTTTCACGAGGTGTGCTGGGGTTGTCGGTGACCTGTGCTCGTTGTCATGATCATAAGTTTGATCCCAT
>DEAY01000224.1 GCA_002348345.1 Verrucomicrobia bacterium UBA2970 | reverse complement strand
ATTTTCGGATTCTATGAGAGGATCGATTCCTTGGTTGGATCCGTAAGGTAATTGATTAGGGCCACGCTTGGGGATGGAATCTGATGATCTGATTTCAAAAGCAGTGTGTCATAGTTTGGTTGACGAGTTCGACTGTCGATTCATCGATTTGAGCAGTTATTCGTCACGGTAATGTCATTTTATGGTTTTTGAGGATCCCAATGCTCTCGCCAACGCCGCTCGCTTCCGGCCAAATTCTTAAGTGACGGTGGGGCAGGGCTATCCGATGAAATCAGTTTTTCGGGATAGAACTGAGCTCATCAAGTTGATGGGCTGCTTTCCCATGGAGAAGTGTTTCCTTGGATCGGGGAATCAGCTGCTTGGTGACAAACGGTGACTGAACCAAGCAGTTTTGCTTTGCATGGTGAGGCAACCTAAAGAGGTCGCTTCGCGAATCATTGAGTCATCGCCAGTAGTTCATTCAACGGGTACGGATGGACAGGGCGAATCAGAACGGTTTTGACTTCGAATTTCCGTCACGTTTTCGTCACGATCTAACCCCTTAGAGGCGGAGGTGCCTGCCAGTGACTGTTATTCTTTGGGGCGGAACTCTGGTCAACCCTCAACGGCCCATTCCACGATCTTGTGGTGACCGACGGCGGTCATCCGATCCCCTTGATCATTGAGAGCAAACTCGTGGACGTGCATTGGTGCGGTGTCTTGACGGATCACTTTGCCGTCAGAAGGGTTAAGGAAGATGAGGAAGCCCTTGTGATCGCCGCCGGCAACCGCCAGCCAGTGCTCGTTTGGGTGAAACGCCATGTGCTCAACCAGCCCGTTAAACTTGTCCCCGGGAAACTCGACTACGCGTTGGGCCTTCCGCCAGTCAAAGATCTCAATGCGCGCTTTGGCGGCCAAATGGTCGATGTTGCCAATTTGCCCGATGCCCCCGGCGGCCAGTCGAGTCCCATCAGGCGAAAAGGCCAGCGACCGGATTCCTCCAATGGAGTGACGGCGTTGCTTGGGATCCCAGGTATACATGGTGGGCGCCTCCAAGGTTGAAATCGCGGTTCCGGACTCCAGGTCCCAAACGATAATTCGTCCCGGTTTATCGGCGGTCGCGAGGTGTCGACCATCGGGTGAGAAGGCGCAGACGAAAAGCATCGAGGGGTAGTGTTGAGGGGTCAATTCGGGGTGCCCTTGAAGTTGGTGAATCAAACCTCCGGTTTCCGCGTTCCAAACCCGGCAGACCATATCGTCTGCGACGCTCGCGATGATGCCCCGGTCCGGGGAGGCCACCACGCCCCGGATCCATCGGGTGTGCGCAGGGATCCTTCGTTCTTGCACGCCCGACTCACGATGCCACCAAATCAAGGACCCGTCATAGCTGCCGGAGACGATCCAGCGACGGGTGAGTGCAATCCCCGTCACGTAACTGGAATGACCTGCCAGCGGGCGCGGTTCGGTGTCCGCCGCTTCGGTGAAGTCGTAAGCGTAGAGATTGGAATCGGAACTGCCGGCGATGAGGTGCCCCGTTTCGTATTCCATTGCCATGGAAAACAGAATGTCTTTCCGCTTGATTTCCTTGGCAATCTTGGGAGTGAGATGGCTTTCAGACATGGGCTTCGATGGGGGTTCGGTGGCTACACCAGCACGGGGTTGATCGGTTCAATACCGGGATTCACCAGCGGGACAGGCCGGGGTCCGACGTGATACTCCTTTTTGGGGTTGATCCCCACCGCAGCGAGCATGGTGGCAAAGATCTCGCCGGCCCCCACTTCGTCTTCGCTCACCTCCTGTCCGTCGGCGTCCGTTTTTCCAAAACAGGCACCGCCTTGGATGCCGCACCCGAACAGAGCCATGCTCCAGGCGCGGGCGAAATGGTCGCGTCCGAGACTGGGATTGATCTTTGGGGTTCGGCCGAACTCGCCCATGGCAACGACGAGGGTCGATTCCCACAAGCCCCGCTGCTTCAGGTCATCGAGGAGAGCCGACATCACTCGGTCCAGTTCGCTGACCAGCTCGAGATGGGTTTCAAAATTCTGTCCGTGACTATCCCACCAGGCTCTCGAGACCCGTACGAATGGGACGCCGGCCTCGACCATGCGCCGGGCCAACATCGCCTGTTGCCCAAAGAGGGTGGGGCCGTATTTCTCGGCGACTTGAACGGGCTCCCTGGAAAGATCAAAAAGCGCCTCGCTGCTCATCAGCCCCTGTGCTCGGGCATAGGCCGCGGCGTGGCTCTTGAGGGGTTGCGTTTCCCGGCCCGCGGCAAAGCGGTGGCTCAGCAACCCCTGGAGTGCCGCCCGATCCCGGTGGTCGAATTCGCTGATGCCCTTCAATCGTTTTAGGTTCGGCGGAACCATGCCCTCGGTGAGTTGCATGGGCCCGTATTGTGCCCCGAGGAAAGCGGGGCTTAGCCGTGCCGAGTTTCGCCCTTCGGTGGACGAATAAAAGTTGACGTAGTCGGGCACCCGCGTGTTGGCCCGGCTCAGCTCCTTGGCCAGGATCGCCCCCAGGTCCGGATAGTCGAGACTCGGCTCATTCCGGCGACCACGCATCATCAATCGAGCGCCCCCTCCATGGTCGGCCAGCCTGGTATTGAGGGATCGAATCAGACAGACGTGGTGCATCCGTTTGGCCATCTTCGGGAGAAGTTCGGAGATCCTGACCCCCGGCACGGTGGTTGGAATTTCGGCGAATGGCCCCCCCGTTGGGCGGCCGGGCTTGGGATCCCAGGTTTCGAATTGGCTGGGTCCTCCCGCCAGCCAGAGGAGAATGACGTTCTTACGCTTCCCTTTCAGAACCTGGGTGATGGATTGTTGGTCGAAGGCATGAACGGCACCGACGCTTCCGATCAAACCCGAAAGGCCGGTCGCCATCGTTCCGAGAAAGGCGCGGCGACTGATGTCATGATCGGCCGTTCCGCAAAAGGAGCTGTTTGGTTCTTTCATTGTTGGGGGATTGATCTCGGTTTCTTGCTTGCCTGCGCGGACGAATCAGTAATTGAAACGATTTTCTGCGTTGGTCAAGAGGGCCCACACCATATGTTCCAAGGCGGTCCCCGGGCGGTCCAACCGGTCGTCGAGATATCGTTCCATGACGGTCATCTCCTCGGGCCGCGGGGGGCGGCTCAGAATGTTCCAATACGCGTCAACAATCTGGCTGCGTCGATTGGAAAGCGTTCTCAGATGCCCCACCAAACCGCTCTTGATCACGAATTCCTGGAACGCCTTCTCGTTGTTACTCAGCAAAAGCGCCTCTTGAGAGGAGACTTGAAAGTTGTCCGCCGGTCGATCGAACCAGTGCTCGGAGGAAGCGGCGCGCTCTTCGATTTTCTTGATTGATTCCCGCAACAATTCATCCGGAAGCGAAGGGTCGGTTTTCTCGGGGTGCTCCACGCCCAAGCGGAGGCTGAATGCAAGCTGCCTGGGGGTCAGTGGCCGAACTTCGGCGACCGCAAACGTTTCGGCGGTCGGCCGGCCGGGGGACGCCCAGCGGCTCGACCGGCGATAGGCGTCGCTCAGGACGATGCCTCGCATCAAGCGTCTCAAATCGTAGTCGTGTGCCACCAAGTCGCGAGCCAGCCAGAGCAAGAGCTCGGGGTGGCTCGGGCGATTCCTGGAATGCAGTTGGTCGAGGGGCTCGACCAGCCCGCGACCAAAGAATCGATCCCAAAGATGATTGACGATCGCCCGTGAGAAAAAGCCGTCCTGGCCGGGCCTCAACCCGGCTTCAACCAGCTGTTTGCGCCGGCTGAAGCTGGGAGGGGGCAGGGGTTGCTTCTCTTTCTTGTATTTGTCAATCAGGGCCTTCTCTGCTTTTTTCTCCTCGCTCGAGGGCTCCGGGGAATCCGGCTCGTCGATGGCGGATCCAGATAAGAACCTTAAGTGTGCCATTTTTGATTCGCCTCTCGTGGTTTTGAAACTCACCTGCCCATAGGCCCGCTCAACGATGAATCCGCCGTTCTCAAAGGTGCGGTTCAGGAAGGATTTCATCCCGAAGTAGTGATCTTGCTTCCAATCGGCTACCAGCGGGTGGTCGTGGCATTGGGCACAACTGACGTTCACCCCAAAAAAACGAACGCTGATGTCGTTGGTGAGTCGGTCGAGATCACGGACTCCGGACTTCAAGAATCGGTCGGCGCCCTTTGTGCTTTCGGAGCCGGTTTCAGCGAGAATGACATCCCGGAAGATTTGGGCCCAGGAATGTCCCTTCTCAAAGGCCCTCGTCAGGTAGCCTCGGAATTCTGCATCGTTCTTCCCAGCCAGGAACCAGCCCGTCTCGCCTGCTTGATGGCTCACAAATTCCGGACTGGCCAGAAGACGATTCACCAAGCGTTGCCATTTGAGCGTTGGATCGCCCTGTAAGAAGGCCAAGACCTCTCCCACCGTAGGAATTCGTCCGGCGAGATCCAGGGTCACTCGGCGAATAAGCGTGGTTTCCGCGGCCTCGCGGGCGGGATCAATCCCCTCCGCGGCTAGTTTGGAGTTCACGTAGTGGTCGATGACAGTCGCGATGGATTGATCGTCCCGCAGAAGCGTTGATGCCTTCGCTTCGTCCCACCAGGCAAGCCCATCAGGTCTCCCTGCGACCGGTGCGGGGTAGGGGGCGCCCTGTTGAATCCACTGCTCGAAATCTCGAATCACTGAAGCAGGAAGCTTCTCGTCAGGCGGCATCTGAAAATCATCCTCCGTATGACGAATCCCACGGATCAGGAGACTGTCGGCTTGGTTTCCGGGATGGATTGCGGGTCCCGAATCACCGCCTCTCATGAGGGCATCCCGAGAGTCGAGCTGAAGGCCTCCCTTCGATTTCCCAAATCGATCAGAGTGGCATTTGTAGCATTCCTGAATGAGGACCGGTCGAATCTTTTCTTCGAAGAAGGTGAGCCCTTTTGAGGAGGACGCGATCAAGCTCGGGTAAAGCGACGCGAAGGCAGCAAGGGCGAAGAGCACAGGCCACGGTCTCGATTCCATCATGGATTCTCTGAAGTGTCTCTGGATCGAATGGAAGTATGGACCGGTGTCCCTGGTTGAAAAGGCTTTTCGTCCGAGGCCTCCGATCGACTCGCCTGGGAAGAGGGTTCATGTGCCGGCCACGGACGGAGAGGGTAGCCAGGTGATTGAGCGGGTCGTGTGCCTGGAAGGACTCACCGCCTTGGGAAAGGTCTGCGTCAATTGGGAGCCGGGAACCCTTTCGGGCCGGAGGGTCTCAGCCGATGTCCCATGCCAGGCATCGGAGGGTTTCCCCGAGATTCAGGGTGGCAGCGGCGGAGGGAATCCGTCGGCATCAGAGAGAGGATGGATCGGCGAGGAGGCGCTCGACGTGTTTGGCGAGCAGATCGGTTTCCAGGTTGACCTCGTCTCCCTCTTGGAGCGACGCCAGCCGGGTGACCTTGAGGGTGTGAGGGATGATCCACAGGCGAAATCGGTTCCGCAGGACCTTGGCGACGGTCAGGCTGATCCCGTCGATGGCGATGGAACCCTTTTCGACGATGTATTTGAGAAGCGCTCGCGGGGGGTTGATTTCGAGGCACCAGTCCTGATGGACCTCGCGCCATTGGGTGACCGTGCCCACCCCGTCGATATGTCCCGTGACAATGTGGCCATCGAGGCGTCCGTTGACTCGAAGCGGACGCTCCAGGTTGACGAGGGCCCCTTCTTTGAGGTGCTTGAAGCTTGTCCGGGTCCAGGTTTCCTCGAGCAGATCCACCGAGACGATGCGGCGGGAGGCCCGGCCGCTGAGCTGGGTCACGGTGAGGCAGCATCCGTTGACGGCCAGGCTATCCCCGAGTTTAAGATCGATTCCCGTCGTTCGCGTCCTGAGTTTCATGCGGATTCCCGTGGGAGATTGATCCAAGGCAAGAATGATTCCGGTCTCTTCGATGATTCCTGTGAACATGGTCTAAGATCGTTGATGGTCATACCGGAGACGGCCCGTCATCAAGAGGTCGTCTCCCAATGGTCGCCAGCGGAGGCCCTCGAGTCTCGGAAAGTCCTTCGGGAACCCCTTGCCTCCGACGGCCGGCCGAGATTTCTCTCCACCGAGGATTTTCGGGGCGTAGAAGAACGCGACTTCATGGGCGAGTCCGGCTTCGAGGAATGACGCGTGAATCCGTCCGCCGCCTTCCACCAGAAGGCTGGTGATTTCGTTTCGGCCCAAGCGTTTCAGAAGCGGTTCAAGCCGGATGAGGCTTGATGCCGATCGCATCACATTGACCCGTTGCTTGAGGGCCCTCACCCGGCTGGCCGCGGCCGTTTTGCCGACGACGACCGTGGTCAAGGCTGCCTGATCATCCTGGCAGACCCTTGAGGTCAACGGGGTGCGGGCCCGCGTGTCGAGAATGATTCGTGAAAGCCGCTTGGTCGGATGAGTCCGCTGGCCCTCACGTCCGATGCGAACCGTGAGGCTGGGATCGTCTTTGAGGAGGGTTTTGGAGCCAACCAGAATGGCGTCGTGACGGAGCCGTAGCCTCATCGCTTCTCGTCGGGATCGTGGCCCGGTGATCCACTTCGACTCGCCCGATTCCGTCGCGATCCTTCCATCAAGGGTCATGGCCGCCTTGAGCGTCACGTAGGGTGAGCGGTGGACGATCCAATGATTGAATGCCTTGTTCAAGGCGCATGCGGTGGATTCACAGATTCCGGGATCGACCCGGATGCCCTGGGCGCGAAGAAGATCGAATCCCCTTCCTGCGTGGCATGGGTTGGGATCCCGCGCGGCGACCGCGACCCGAGCAATCTTTGTTCGAATGATCGCTTCGGTGCAGGGGGGGGTCCGCCCCTGGGTGGAACACGGTTCGAGGGTGACGTAGAGCGTTGCCCCGGCACCGGAAAAGCCCCGGCTTTCGGCATCTCGGATGGCATTGATTTCCGCATGGGGTGTCCCCGGTCCCCGGTGCCAACCCTCTCCGATGATTTGCCGACGTTTCACCAGGACGGCTCCGACCGCGGGGTTGGGAGAGACGAGCCCCACGCCACGACGCGCCAGTGTCAGCGCACGGTTCATGTACTGACGGTCTTGCGAAGTGGACTCTGAGGGGGAGCGGTCACGCATGATAGGCTCTTGGAAGGAAGCTTAAGCCCTCTCGTGGGCGGCCGCAATCATCCATCGGTGGTGGCGCTCCTGAGAATCGCGACACCATTCTCTTTTAAGGTACGCAGATCGGGGACTCGTCAGTCGGTTTCAGGGCTGTCCTTGCTTCATTCAAGACGAATGGTTGCTTTCTCCAGGGGGATATCGGGTCTGTGAGGCGATCCGTTGGGTTGGGCGACATGGGGGGCTGTCCCTGGTTGCTCAAGACCTGTCGAGAAGACTTTGGTTCCGGTAATTTGAGGTTCGAATGCGGGGGGAGGGCTCGCTTTTGATCGGTGGCACGGAGCGGGGGTTGTCCGCAGGGAAAAGCCATATGCTCTGCAGCGGTCGCTCTTGACGAAAACGCGACCGCTTGAAATCCGGGAGATGGGAGCACAGGCGGATGGCTTCGAACCGGTGTTGACCGAACCCGTTGAACTGGCGATGGCGGAAGCGGTGGCGAATGACTCGATCGAGACTGATACTTGCATTGATCGGAGCGGGGATGGCAGTCCCGAGGTCGATCGGCGGTGAGAAGGTCGTTTTGGCATCCGGTTGCTTGCCTCCCCTGAACACGATTCCCCACGGTGTTCACGGTCTGTTGCGAGTTAAGGGCTTGCTGTGCCGAGTTCGATGGCATAGGGTGCGAGGGTTCCCTGGTGCGTTGGTGTTCAACCGGATTGAAGGGGAGGGGACTGTCTTGAGGAACGCGAGCTCGTCATGAAAACGAAAGACCACTCCGCTTTTACGCTCATTGAACTGCTGGTGGTGATTGCCATCATCGCCATTCTCGCTGGGATGCTGCTTCCGGCCCTGGGGAAGGCCAAGTTCAAGGCGAAAGTCTCAAATTGCACGTCGAACTACAAGCAATGGGCAATCGCGGTGACGATGTATGCCGGTGATGATGAGAGGGGCCGGTTTCCATCGGCCGAGATGCCCAACACGGGCCTCAACCCGTGGGATGTGGGGGTCGAGTTTCCATTGATTGTGGAGCCCTACGGGTTGACCGTTCCGATGTGGTTTTGTCCCACCCGTCCGCAGAATTTTCGATCCGCGGATGAGTGGTTCCGGGAGAACAACAAGGAGGGTCACGGGATCCGAAACGTGACAGATTTGAATCAGTTTCATCGACGGAGTTTTGGGAGTTTCGCGATTTTTTTCCACAGTTGGTGGGTGCCTCGTGCCGCCGGGGGCAACACCTGGTTTCCCGCTCCAAAGGAGGCAAAAGGACGAAACAAACACCTCCATGAAGAGGGTTGGCCTCTGACTCAGGAGGATTATCGGGTTTCCCGGCAGCCCATCTTGACCGATCGTTGTCAGAATCCCGCTGCCGATGGTGCCCCGGATGTGAACAAAGCGGGGGAGGGGCACCCTTATCAGGGACAAGTCGATTCCGTGAATCTCTTGTTTGGCGATGGTCACGTCGAAACCCGGCCCCGAGCGAAGCTTCGTTGGCGGTATTCGGGGAATTGGCATAGTTACTATTGAGGGGGAGGTTTGAGAGCGGAGAGTGAACTTGGATCGGCCTTGTCCCGGATGGCCGCTTGGTGGCGGCCTCGCTTGATGGGTTGAGTATGATGAAGATGAGGTTCTTGGTTTTGTTGCTGGAGTTTGGTTTGGGGCTGTCGGTGGGTCTTGCGGGAACGCGGATGACGGTGTCCGTGATCGCGGGAACGGGAGTCAAGGGATATGCGGGGGATGGCGGACCGGCGGTGAAGGCACAGATCAACAACCCTTACGGGTTGGTGCGGGGTCCGGATCAAGCGATCTATTTCTGTGACATCGATAACCACGTCATTCGAAGAATCGATCCCGAGGGAATCATTGCCACCATCGCGGGGAACGGGATCAGGGGCTACGAGGGGGACGGGGGACCTGCAACCCTGGCCAAGTTGAATCAACCCTATGAGGTTCGATTTGATCCGGCGGGTCATCTTTTCTTTGTCGAGATGCCCAATCATCTCGTAAGACGGGTCGACGCGAGAACGGGAATGATTTCGACGGTGGCGGGAACCGGCGAACGAGGATTCGGAGGCGATCGGGGACCCGCCATTGGCGCCGCGTTAAACCGACCCCACAGCATTCAGTTCAGCCCGGATGGGGGTGGGCTTTTCATTTGTGACATCGGGAATCATCGCGTTCGGCGAATCGATGTGGCCACCGGGGTCATTGAAACATTTGTCGGGGATGGTCGGAGGCGGCCTACTCCGGACGGTTCGGCGTTCGAGGGGCAATCGCTCAATGGTCCTCGAGCCGCCGACTTTGATGCCGCGGGAGATCTGTGGTTGGCCTTGAGGGAAGGCAATGCCATCTATCGACTGGACCTTCGCGCCAACCGGTTTCACCATGTGGCCGGGACGGGAAAGAAGGGGTTCACCGGAAATGGGGGGGATGCCAGGCAAGCAACGCTTTCGGGGCCGAAAGGAATCGCCGTAGGCCCTGGGGGTAATGTCTATTTTGCGGATACGGAAAGCCATTCCATTCGTTATGTGGATCGTGAGAAAGGGACGGTGGAACTCCTCTTGGGAACGGGCGAACGGGGAGGGCGCTTCTCCTCGAACCCACGGGAATGCGAAACGGACCGTCCCCACGGTATCTTTGTCGATGCGGATGGAAGCGTGCTGATCGGAGACAGCGAGAATCATCGTCTCTTGAAAGTGACTCCGGTCCGCCGACCGGGTTGACTGGAAGCCCGACGGACTCTCGTAAGACTCTGTCAACCGGTTCTCAGACAGTCGGGAACGGTCGGGGAACTTTCGGTTGAGCTTTTCTAATCTGGCTTTTGTAAGTAATTAAAGGGGTTTAGATGAGCACCAATGCGCCGCGACCGTTTTGTGTTGGCAGAGATTCCCCGGTGGGGCCGAGGGTTCTTGGACTCAAGAGCGTGCTGACTCTGGGCCTGCTTCAACTGAGCCTGCTTCATTTGAGTGGGGTGGAGGGAATCGATTTTAATTCCCAAATTCGACCGCTTCTTTCAGACCGTTGTTTCCAGTGTCACGGAGCGGATGAGAAGGTGAGAAAGGCGGAACTGCGATTGGATCTCCAGTCGGGGGCGACGGGGGCACTGGCCTCAGGTTCCGGAGCGGCGATCGTGCCGGGGGACTTGAGGGCGAGTGTTGCCTGGCAACGGATCACCTCAGAGGATGCCGACGAGCGGATGCCGCCCGCCGATTCCAAGCTTCAGCTCTCCGAGGAGGAACGTGCCTTGATCGGGCGCTGGATTGAGGAGGGCGCCCAGTGGAAGGAGCATTGGGCCTTTGTTTCACCGGCGGTGTCGGCGGCTCGTTTTCCAGAGGCCGATCCGGACTGGGTCAGCCGCAACCCCATTGACCGGTTTATCCAGCGGAAACTCAGGTCCGAAGGATTGGTTCCCGCGCCTGAGGCGTCTCGTGAGACACTGATTCGACGATTGAGTTTTGATTTGCGGGGGTTGCCTCCGGAGGTGGCCGAGGTGGAGGCCTTCGTATCGAACCCCAGCCCCGATGCTTATGAGCAATTGGTGGATCGCTACTTGACCTCGGTTGACTATGCGGAACGAATGGCGCTGGAGTGGTTGGATGTCGCTCGTTACGGAGATACCCAGGGGATGCACGGGGATCCAGAGCGGTTTCATTGGCCGTGGCGGGATTGGGTGATCGAGGCCTTCGCTTCCAATCTTCCTTATGACGATTTTATCACCTGGCAATTGGCGGGCGATCTCCTGCCGGAACCCAGTCGGAAACAGCAACTCGCCACCGCGTTTCATCGGAACCACCCCGTCTCCGCGGAGGGAGGCATCATCGACGAGGAGTTCCGCGTCAAATACGTCCAGGACCGTGTGAACACCACCGCGACCGCTTTCCTGGGGCTAACACTCGAATGTGCGACGTGCCATGATCACAAGTTCGACCCGATTTCCCAAGAGGAATACTACCAGTTCTCGGCCTTCTTCAACAACATGAAGGAGATCGGGATGGTTGCCGAAGGGGGAGGCTCCTCTGGACCGGTCCTCTTGCTGCCTGATGACGAGGCGGCAGCATCGGTTGATGCCCTCTCCGCCCGGATCGATTCACTGCACGACGAGTTGGCGGGGCTGAGGGCCGATCCCGGGACGGGTGATTCGCTGGCCTCCCTCGAGGCGTTGGTTGCCCTGGGGGCCCCTCAAGCGGATGCCGTCTTCCCGTTGGATGCCCTTCGGAAGGAAACGGTTCCGGTGAAGGGAGCGATTCATCGCGTGGTTCGGAACACGCCGATCGATCTGATCGTCGATGAGAATGCGGATTCGGTGGCTTCCGGAGAACCGGAACTGGTCCCGGGGGTCGTTGGCAAGGCGCTTCGGTTTGATCAGGAGTATGACCTGGTGTTTCTTCGCACGGCGGGACAATTTGAAGTGAACGAACCGTTTTCCGCGGGAGCCTGGATTGCCACCGAGGTTTCAGGGGAAAACCAATCGGTGATGGGGATTTCAGGGGAATTGCTTAACGCCTGGAAAGGTTGGGATTTTTTCCTCGATCGATCGAATCGTCTGTCAATCCGGTTGACCGGCTACTGGCCCCACAATTACTTGCAGGTGACGACGGGCCAGTCCCTGACACCCGGAGCGTGGCACCACGTCGCCTTCACCTATGACGGGCTGGGTCGGGCTTCCGGGGTTCGACTCTTCATTGATGGCCAAGCGGCTGAAACCACGACCGACTACGACGAGCTCTACCGGACGATTGTTCATTCCTGGAATGCTCAGGAGGGTTGGCCGCAGAAGCCGGTGATGGTGGGGCGCAGCGGGCGTTTCTATACAGGCGAGAACGGCGTCTTCCGGGGGAGCATCGACCAAATCGCCTTCTACAATCGATATCTTACCGAGCCCGAGGTCCTTGCCTGGTGGAGAGCGGAAGCGGGGCCATTGAAGCAGGATCGCGTCCTGGGGACGGAGGCGGGACGCGATCATTGGTTGCATCGCCAGAGCACCGAGGCCCGGCGGCTTTTCAGTGAACTCAGGGGGTTGATCGGGGAACGGTTACAGCGTCTCGAGGAAGTGCCTGAGATCATGGTCTTGGCGGATCAATCGATGCGGCGGCAAACCTTCGTTCTCGAACGCGGCCAATATGATTCGCCCACGCGGGCGGTGGAACCGGGAACGCCCCGGCGGATTCTGCCCTTCCCGGATCGTTACCCTCGAAACCGTTTGGGGCTGGCGCAGTGGTTGGTCGATCCGAAGAATCCACTGACGGCGCGGGTGACGGTCAACCGCTACTGGCAACTCATCTTTGGGCGGGGATTGGTGGAAACGCCGCAGGATTTTGGATCCCAAGGCGCCATGCCGACCCATCCCGAACTATTGGACTGGCTGGCGTTGCAGTTGATCGACACGGGCTGGGATGTCCGGGCCCTGTTGAAAACCTTCGTGACATCGGCCACCTATCGACAGCGTTCGGTCCCGTCTGCAGAGCAGCGGGAACGGGATCCGGGAAACCGGCTCCTGTCGCGAGGCCCCCGTCAACGCCTCGCCGCGGAATTTATCCGGGACAACGCGCTGGCGGCGAGCGGATTGTTGACTCGTCGCGTCGGAGGGGCAAGTGTCAAACCCTACCAACCCGAGGGCCTGTGGGTGGAGAAGACCGGGCCGGGGAGTCGCTACCAGGCCGACTCGGGAGAGCGTCTTTATCGAAAAAGTTTGTACACCTATATCCGGCGCACCACCCCTCACCCGGCAATGATCGCGCTCGATGCGCCGAATCGGTCGGTGTGTGTGGTGAAACGAGAACAGACCAATACGCCCTTGCAGGCGTTGGTGATGTTGAATGATCCGCAATTTGTTGAAGCCGCCAGGGTGTTGGCCCAGCGAATGCAACGAGAGGGCGGCGCTGCGGTGACGGAACAGATCCAGTACGGGTTCCGACTGCTGTGCGGGCGGAAGCTGGATCCTTTTGAATTGAAGGTACTGACCGACTATTTCGAGACGGTTCGCGAACGCTATCGTGGGGATGAGGCCTCGATGACCGCGTTGCTTCAAGTCGGGGTTGATCCGGTGCCTTCGGATCTGGATCCGGTCAGGACCGCCGCCCTGACCATGGTTGCCAATACAATGATGAATTATGATGAGGCGTTTTCCAAACGCTGACCACGGGAGTCGGTGAAGCGCGTCCGTCACGAGGGAGAGAATCAGGAACGATGAAGAATGGCAGCCACGATCAATGGATTCCGACCCGACGCGAATTCCTGGCCCGCTCGGGATTAGGATTGGGAGCCGTCGGATTGTCCACCTTGCTAAATGCCGGGGCGACCGGCCAGGCGGCTTCGGGAAAGGGGACCCGGTTTCTTCATTTCGCACCCCGCGCCAAGCGGGTCATCTATCTCTTTCAAAGCGGAGCCCCCTCTCAGATCGAGCTCTTTGATCACAAACCCGTGCTCAACGAGAGGTTTGGCGAGGAATTGCCCGAGTCCGTGCGTCGAGGTCAACGGTTGACGGGGATGACGGCGGGTCAATCTTCATTCCCTCTGGCGGGATCAAAGTTTTCCTTTCGGCGCCACGGGCAAGCGGGCACCTGGTTGAGCGAGTTGCTTCCGCATCATGCCAAGATCGTGGATGAGATTTGTCTGGTTCGCTCGATGCAGACCGACGCGATCAACCATGATCCCGCCACCATGTTCCTTCAGACCGGATCCCAATTTCCAGGACGTCCCTCGATGGGGTCTTGGATCGACTATGGATTGGGGAGTGAAAACGAGAATCTGCCGGCCTTCATCGTGTTGATCACCAAGGAACGTTATGGTCAGCCGCTTTATTCCCGATTGTGGGGCAATGGGTTCCTGCCGTCTCATCATCAGGGGGTGCAATTTCGAACCGGGAAAGAACCCGTCCTCTATCTCAATGATCCGGCCGGGGTGAACCGGGGAGACCGGGCGGTCCAGTTGGATGTCTTACGCACCCTCCAGCAACGGCAGTTTGAACGGGTTCGCGATCCCGAGATCGAGGCGAGGATCGCCCAGTATGAGATGGCCTTTCGAATGCAGACCTCCGTGCCTGAGTTGACCGATACGTCCAATGAACCGGAGTCGGTCTACGAGCTTTACGGAAAGGCTTCGCGCGATCCGGGAAGCTTCGCCGCGAATTGCCTGCTGGCCCGGCGGATGGTGGAGCAGGGGGTCCGTTTTGTGCAGCTCTACCACCGAGGTTGGGATCAGCACGATGACCTGCCCAAGGGGATTCAGCGCCAGTGCCAGGATACCGACCAAGCCTCGGCCGCGCTCGTTCTCGATCTGAAACAACGAGGCTTGTTGGACGAGACCCTGGTGATCTGGGGGGGGGAATTTGGTCGTACCAATTATTCCCAGGGGGATCTGACGCGGGAGAATTACGGGCGCGATCATCATCCGAAGTGCTTTTCGATATGGATGGCCGGTGGGGGCATCCGGGCGGGCATCAATTACGGCCAGACCGACGAGTTCAGCTACAACGTCGTGGAACAACCCGTGCACGTGCACGATCTCCAGGCGACGATGCTCCATGCCCTCGGGATCGACCATGAGCGGCTCACCTACCGCTTTCAAGGTCGACGCTTTCGGCTCACGGATGTGCATGGCCATGTCGTGACGCCGTTGCTTGCCTAGGTCTCCCGCGTTTCGTTGAGTCGAGTCGGGTCGTCCTCATCCATTCCGTCCGGTGGTTCGGGGACTGATGATTCTTGTCCTTTGCTGCGGTTGAGGGCTTACTGTCAACGAGCCGATGAGAACGATTTTGTGTGTGGGGTGGCTGGTCGTGCTGACCGGTTGGGCCCAGGAGGCAAGAGAAGCAGGAGAGCGAGGAGGGAGCATTGGGACAGGAGAGGCTGCGGGTCCGGGCATGCGGGTCGCGGTTCCCAATCTCGCCCGGCCCGAGTGGCACCCCTATGCCGATCCCAGTCAGGGGCGGGAGGGCTATCGTCTGAATGATCAGGCGGTCAATGAGTTTCGTCTCTACGATTTTTATCCCCGGCAGGCGGACTACTACTTGAAAGCGGAAGAGGTTCCTGAACTGATTCCGGCCCATCCGGGGATGGAGGCTGGCCTCTTTGGGCATTGGGGAAAGTATTCGCAATTCCATCTTTCCGACACGCGCTGGCGCCGGATGGATTTCGGGAGTGTCCTGGGTGGGGTGATCCGGCCGGGCGGGCGGGTCTTGACGAAGGCGATTACGGTGTCGCTCGCCGGCGGAAGGTTGGCGACGTGCTTTGATCCGCTCACGCTGACCTATCCTGCGGTATGGTCAGACGGCTTCCTGACGCTGGGCACCCGGCGATGGGGGATGATGAGCAACCTGGGAGTGGGGGGAACCATGCGTCTTGTGGCACCGTCCGGCTTGGCCTGGACCCGGTCTGGCGAGGCGGGATTGGAGGGGGAGGCGCACGCTTATTTGGGCTACTATCGACATGGGGATGAGATTGTTTTTCGGTATCGGCTTGGGGAAACCCATATCCTGGATCACCCCTCGGCACTCCCGATCGATGGCGATTCACTGTTCACGCGGACCCTTCGCCTCACCGGCCATCGCGGCTCGACCGAGCTTTCCCTCTTTTCCCTTCCAAACCCGCCTGAGGGGAATCTTCAAATCCTTCAGCAAGAGGCGAACCGGATGCTGATCGAGATCGGAGGACGTCGTTTGGGCTTCGCCGTGAAGACGAATGCCTCGTCCCCCTCGGGCGTTGCCTTCAAACGGGGGGATGATGGCCTCCCCAGGCTGGTTCTGAAAGACACGGAAGCCAACCTGGTCGTCAAGCTCTATGTCATGCCGGATGCGAGCGAATGGACCGCGTTGGAGAAGATTCTCGAGATGGATGCCATCGTGGATCCCGAAAGCAAGACTCATGGGGCGCAGCGGCGTTGGCCGGAGGCGTTTACCCTGCCGGGAATCGTGTCCCCGGGCAAGGGACCCTACGTGGTCGATACGCTTCCTGTCCCGACGATCAATCCTTACCAGTCGATGATGTTTCTCTCGGGACTTAGTTTTTTTGAGAACGGTGACGCCGCCGTGGCAACCTTTTTCGGGGATGTTTGGCGAGTGACGGGAATCAACGATTCACTGGAGGCTGTGCGCTGGAAACGATATGCCACGGGACTCAATCAACCCCTCGGACTGGAGATCGTTGATGGCAAGGTGTTTGTGTTGGGAAAGGATCAGATCACGATATTGTACGATCTCAACGGCAATCAGGAAGCGGACTACTATGAGAATTTTTGCCATGACTTCGTCACCTCGCCGGGCGGTCATGACTACAACACGGGCCTCCAGCGGGATGCCGAGGGCAATTTCTATTTTGCGACCAAACATGCCGGGATCTATCAGATTTCGCCGGACGGACGAGAGGCCCAGATTATCGCGACCGGGTTGCGCAATCCGAACGGGATTGGGGTGAGTCCGGGAGGGCGAGTGGTTACATCCCCGCAACAAGGCCAATGGGCGCCCGCTTCGATGATTATCGAGGCCCAGCGAGGCGCGTTTTACGGATTCCCAAAGGATCGGGTCGATCAACCGATCGCGCCTCCCTTGTGTTATGTCCCGCGGGGGGTTGATAATTCAACGGGAGGGCAACTCTTTGTGAACAGCGACCGATGGGGCCCACTGAAGGGGCAGCTTCTCAGTTTCTCCTTTGGAGATTGCTCGCATTATCTCGTCCTTCGGGATGCCGAGGGAGGGCGTCCTCAAGGCGCCGTGGTTCCGCTTCGCGGCGAGTTTGAGTCGGGAGCCCACCGGGCTCGCTTTCATCCGGTGGATGGCCAGCTCTATGTGGTCGGATCGCAAGGCTGGGGTAACTACGCGGTCGAGGATGGCAGTTTCCAGCGAGTGCGTTACACCGGAATGCCGGTCTATTATCCGAGCGGGTTCCAGGTGTTTGAAAACGGCATCCGGGTGGACTTTCCGCGTTCCTTGGCGGACGAGACGGTTGACGTCGCTTCAGACCTCTTCGCCCAGCAATGGAATTATCAATACTCAAAAGGTTATGGTTCGCCGGAGTTTTCGGTCCGTCAGCCGGAGCGCTTGGGGCATGACCGGATTGGGATTCGGAGTGCCCATGTCCTGCCCGGACGGAAGTCACTCTTTGTCGAGATGCCCGATCTGATTCCGGTCATGCAAGTGCACCTCCGGATGCATCTGAACTTTGAGGATGGTACACGGTTTTCGACGGATCTCTATCCGACCATTCTTCGACTCGGCAGCCGGTTTACGGGATTTCCGAATCCGGCTCCGGGGGGGGCGAATAAACCCCGTGAATTGGAACTGCGGATCTTGGATCTTCCGGCGGTGGTCAGCGGCAGCCATCAGGAGGGCGCGCCGGGACGGCCCGTGACGCTCAAGGCCATCACGGGGCTCAAATACGATCAACCCTTTATCAAGGTGAAAGCGGGGGAACGGGTTTCCCTGACCCTGGAAAACACCGATGTCATGCCCCACAATTGGGTTCTGGTTGGGTTCGAGGGTTACACTCGAGTCGGAGAGGCGTCGGTCCGAATGCTGAATGATCCGCTCGCCTTTCAGAAACAGTTTGTGCCGGCTTCAAGGGACGTCATCGTTCATACGCCAGTGGTCAATCCCAATGAGTCGGTGACGATTCACTTCAATGCGCCAACGGCTGCCGGAGAATATCCGTATCTTTGTACCTACCCCGGGCATTGGCAACTGATGCGGGGGACTCTGATTGTTTACTAGCGGTCGGATCCGGATCAGGGTTTGTCTACGAGAGAATGCCGTGGATGGGATCGGCGAAGCGGTCGACGAGCCGCACGGGGCGGCCATCGATTTCCACTTCCATCGTCTCGGCGTCGAGGCCCAGTTGGTGGAGGATGGTTGCTTGGAGGTCCGCAATATAGGTCCGGTTGGAAACCGCGCGGTAGCCGACCTCATCCGTCCCCCCGTGGACGGTGCCCCCGCGGATGCCTCCGCCGGCCAGCCAAGAGGTGAAGCCTTTGGGGTTGTGATCGCGTCCCGTGGTGTTCTGGGACCAGGGGGTCCGCCCGAACTCGCTGGTCCAAACCACGAGGGTCGAGTCGAGCATGCCCCGGTGTTTAAGGTCTTTGAGGAGCCCGGCAATGGGTTTGTCCGTTTGACGGCATAGCGGGGCGTGCGATTTCATGTCGCCGTGGGAATCCCAACGGCCGTTCCCTCCTCCGCCGTGGCAAATCTGGATAAACCGGACATCGCGTTCGGCCAAACGTCTCGCCATCAGGAGTTGCCGGCCAAAGGAATCCGTTTCCGGCTCATCGATTCCATAGAGGGCCTTGACGTGGGCGGGTTCCTGCTTGAAATCCACGGCCTCCGGCGCCGCAAGTTGCATGCGAGCCGCCAGTTCGTAGGCGTGTTTTCGGGCGGCAAGTGCGTTCTCCCGTTGATAGGATTCGCGAAAATCGCGATTCAATT
>DEAY01000498.1 GCA_002348345.1 Verrucomicrobia bacterium UBA2970 | reverse complement strand
GGCCGGATCTGTATTCTGAAGTGGTCGCCGATCGGGGAATGCGTCGATTTCGCGGGGATTCAGATTAGTTCGGTTCGTCAAGGCGAGGGAAGAGCGTCGGTTTCTGGCCGGGGAATCGGTGCCACACCGTCTCAGGCCAGGGGTAGCTTCCGGGTTTGACGAAAAGGAGGGGGCGATAAGTCCCCGAGCGGGGGCGCAGGCAGCCGGCCTCGGGGGACTCGGAAGGCAGAGCTTCGAAGTGGGTCCAGCTGAATTTGTCCAGAATGGCTGTCGCCGTGGCTCCCCCCTCGAGACAGATTTCCTCGGGGCGTGCCTTGCGAATGACGCTGACGGCGGTTTCGGCGAGGTGAGCGAGTAGTGAAAGTGAATCACGCTTAGGGACGGACGAGTGCTTGTCGGTGTCGGGTTGACCGATGGCCAAGAGGCACTGCTGTGAGGTGTTCAAGGCGTTGATCGCATTCTCAATCCAGGTGGCGGTTGATTGAAAAGTGAATAGGGGGATGTGATGGCTCTCCGCGTCGTCAGAGATCGCGTTTTGCCAGGCGGCGAGACTGCCGCAGATAAACAGCCTCGTTTTGGGCGCGGGATTCGGGCGGCGCGGGATGGGGGTGGCGCGGGATGGGGGATGTGTGTCACGAGCCAGCAGGGTCGCGAAGAATTCAGCGGCTCCACCGCAGAGTGTCGAATCGTCGATTTCTTCGATCCGATTCGCGATATCGGCCGCCGACTGAACATCGGGGATGAGCAGACCTCGGGGAGGGATCGGTTCGGTGGTCAAGATCGTTCGGGTGGGAAGGTTGGGGTCGTTTCCGATGATTTCGGTGACCGATGAGGTGTCCCTTGGAAAGTCGGGATCTTGGGCGAAGGCGGTTTCGTGGAGCGGTCGGTTGTCGATCAGGTAGATGCCTCCGCTGATGATTCTCCCTTTTCCCGGGTTGGCCGGGATGAACAGGATCCGGTTTTTCCCGGCAACCTTGGCGAGAGCGACGAATTCTTCACGCACATGGCCCCGGAGGACGGAATCGGTCTTCTTGAAACTCCAGCGGAGCGGGAGGTCCTTGGTGGCTTGGTAGGCGGATCGCACCCGGTGTATGGCCTCGGCGGCCGAGATGCCACGGCTCTTCGTGTCGATTGCGACCACATCGGAGTGGCTCTTGATGACAAGCGAGCTTTGGACGGTGGCCGACCAACCGGCCTGTGCGGCGACCCCAGCCAGTTCGGCCGCGCCACTGAAATCGTCGGCGAGAATGAGAATCATTCGGTTGGGTTCGGCGGCGTTGCCAGCCGGGTGGCCAATCGAAGGGCGCTGAACAGGCTGGCGGGACTCGCTTGTCCCTGCCAGGCGATATCGAGTGCCGTGCCGTGATCGACGCTGGTTCGAATGATCGGGAGTCCCAAGGTGGTGTTGACCGCAGAATCGAAGGCCAGCGCTTTGACCGGGATATGGCCCTGGTCGTGGTACATGCAAACATAGACATCCGTTGTCGTTCGCTTGCGTGCAAGGAAGGCGGTGTCGGGAGGGAGGGGGCCTTCGACGTCCCAGCCCGCGGCCCGGGCGGCTTCAATTGCCGGAATGATCAGGGTTTCCTCTTCGCGGTTGCCGAATAATCCATGTTCGCCCGCGTGGGGATTGAGCCCGCAGACGACCACTTTCGCTCTCCGCCCATGGAGTCGAGACAGATGGGTTGCCGAGAGCTCGATGACCTCAAGGATGCGTTCCTGGGTCAACAATCCGGGTACTTCGGCGTAGCCGACATGCACGGTAACGAAGCTACAGGTGATCTCTTCAGAGTACTGCATCATGCACCACTTCTTGGATCCCGCTCGATGGGCGAAGAGTTCCGTGTGCCCCGGAAACGGGACGCCTGCTTGGTGAAGGGCTTCCTTATGGATCGGAGCCGTGGTGACCGCTTCCACATGCCCTTCAAGGGCGGCATCGATCGCTCGATTGATAAACTGATAGCTCGCGGCGCCGGTGTTGGCCGAAACTCGGCCTGGGGAAAAGGTCCCCTGATCCAGGCCGGGGACATGAACGACGGCAGGTCCTCGAAGGTCGTTGAGTTGCGGCAGTTCGGCCTCCTCGAGAGTGTGATGCGGTGCCTTGAGGCCGAGTTGGTGAGCGCACTGGGAGAGAACCTCAGCGTCACCGAAGATGACGGGAATGCAGGGGAGTGTGTCGTCCCGAGAGGCCTCGAACGCTTGAAGGCAGATTTCGGGTCCCACTCCGGCGGGATCGCCCATGGTCACGGCAATGATCGGTCTCTCAGTCACTGGGTGGCAAGGCTAAGGGATTCACGGCAGGAATCCCATCGATTTCATTTCCAGAGATGGATCTTAGTGTCCACCTGTGACGGTATAACCTTCCGCCCGGAGATCTTCGGCAAGATCTCTTTCCATCGCAAGCGCCGCCTCGTAGGGCATTGGATTGAGGAACTCATAGAGCTCAGGAAGGAGTTTGACGGCATAGTGTTTGACATAATAAGAACTCTTGACGCCCTTCAGGTGGTTCTGGAACCGCTCGTCCGGATTCAATCCGGTCATCCCAACATAGACACATGGCTTGGACGGATTCCGGTTAGGATTTTCCGCGATGACCTGGCGGAGTTGGGAGACTTCCTCCTTCAAAAGGATGACGTAAACATTGTGGTGAGCCTTTCCGCTTTGGCGGCGTGCGGTCCGACGCCGTCCTGTGCGTCGCGGTTTCATGGGGCCGTGATTCGGTTCAGGGTCCAGCGGCCGTAGATCCAGGTGACGATCGCTGCGCTCCAGGTCACCAGGAAAATTCCCCACCAGATCCCGAAGAGTCGCCATTCCAAAACGAACGCGAGAAGGTAGAAGACCAGACAAGGGGCAACGATCTGTCGGTAGAGTCCGATCCAAATGGCATAGAGGGGACGCTTTAATCCCTGAAGCATGAATACGGTTTGGAAGAGAACAACATAGGAGCAAAGCGTGATGGCGGCGATCTTGAGATAGTCCGATCCAATGGTGATGACCTCTTGATCCGAGGTGAAGAACGCCATTAGTGGCGTGCAGGTGAGGTAGAGGACCAATCCTCCGGCGAGCATCATGGCGACCCCGTAGGTGAGACACTGGATCCAGATCTCACGTACCCGGTCCCAGCGCTTGGCGCCGTTGTTTTGGCCGGTCAACGTAAGGACGGCGATATTGAGGCCAATCGTCGGAAGCAGGATGATTTGTTCGACCCGGGTGGCGATGCCGTAGGCAGCGACCCCTGCGGTGCTGAATCGGCTGATAAACCAGGTGATCACAAAGATTCCAAGGGCCACCGTCACCATATTGATGCTGGCCGGGAAACCTTGGTGAGCAAGGTCTGCGAAGAGTCGTCGTTTGGGAATCAATTCGCGCCAGATCATTCCTTGCCAAAGTTTCGACCGGGTGACGGCGACAATGAGGTAGGCACCGCCCACCATTTGAATCACGACGGTGGCGAGCGCCAACCCCCGGATTCCCATGGGAGGGAGCCCGAATCCCCCGAACATGAACCAGGGATCAAGGATGAGGTTCAAGAGGAATCCGATGATGAGGACGTTTCGAAAGGTGGTGGTGTTTCCCTGGGCATTGAGGGCGGCGTTGATGATGCTTTGAAGGAGGATGAAAACCGTTCCCAGCAGGATGGTGTTCATATAAGCGGCGCAGAGACCCAGGTACTGATCAGTGGCCCCCAGCAGTTGGAACAAGGTCGGGGTGATCAATAATCCCACCACGGTGAGCGCGATGGCGAGCAGCGTCCCAAAGGAAATGGCTTGGAGAAAATAGTGGAATGCCTTGTCCGGATCATCTTGGCCAAGGGCGTTGGAGATTAATGCGGTCGCGCCTTGGGACACGCCGGTGCCCACAGCGATGAGGATGAAGAAAATGGGAAAGGAAAGAGACAGTGCGGCTTGTGCCTCGGTTGAAATGAGCCCGGCGAAATAGGTGTCCACCACGTTGTACATGGTGTTGAAGAAGAATCCAATGCTCGCGGGAATCGCGATTTTTCGAATGAGTTGAGGTATGGGGTCCGCAACCAGGTCCATGGTATCGCGAGGCGGAGCTTAGTGTTGGGATCTTCCCGGGACAAGGTCAATCGTGAATCAACAGGATCGTCGAGAATCGAAGTGTGGCTTTAGCGAAGTTGGGCAGGATCCCCGTTCGAGTCACTCAGAATCTCCACCTGACGCCGGTCTTGATCCAAGCTGATTCGGCCGGCCTCGAGAATGGCGGTGACCGGAAGGGTGTCCCGGATACCGGCAAGGGTTTGATTGGCATCGCCGACCGTGGCCCGCCCTTCTCGGATGGCCAGGACCGCCTCGATAAAGGCGCTGATGCTTTGGTATCCATAGCCGCTTTGCCCCGCGAATTCGCCTTTCTCGTCTGGTTCGTATTTCATGAACAGCGGGTTGGGAGAATGGTAACCTTGGGCGTCGGTGGTGAAATGATACCCCCGGTGGGCCTGATCTACTCGGATCTCGCCCTCCGTCGCCAGATAGTGGAATCGTTGCTGAGAATGGACTTCGCCCCGGGGGGCGATCCAGGAGGCCGTGTAATCGGCAATGGCTTGTTGGGTACGGTCGCCATTGGCCCAAACCACATGAAGGCTGATGGTGTCTTCGGTGGGGATGCCGCGTGAGCGGGCGACTCCCTCGGCGCTGGTGGCGCTGACCCACTTCGGCCGGAACGAGTCGCCGACCGCCCAAACGTTGAAGTCGATGTGATGGGCGTTGAGGTAGTAGCTGATGTCGCTCGATTTGCCCGCCCATCGTCGGAATGTCTCCAACTGGGACTTGGGTTGACTCATGTAGCTCGAGAAATAATTGAACGCGCCCAGTTTGCGAATTTGATCGCGAGCATCCCGGTAAATGGGATCCCAGCGCTTGTGGACTTCCATGGCCACCACCACGTCATGGTCGTCCGCAGCCTGTTTGAGGGCGAGATGTTGGGCGAGGGTCTTGACGATCGGCTTGGCGACCAGGACGTGGAGGCCCCGCTCGACGGCGTCCAGCGCGATGTCGAAATGGGTGTCGTCTGGAGTCGACACGATGACGGCGTCACCAGGCTCCAAGGCCTCGAGGGCGAGTCGGTAAGCCAGCGGATTGGAGCCCACGGAATCCTCCGGGTAAGTCCTGCATTGGGTGGAAAGGTTGGCGTAGCGTTGGCCGATCACTTTCTCCAGGTGGGCGCGGATCCCGGGGAACTTGCGGCCGGTGGTCCCTGCGAGGTGGAGGTGGCCGATGTGGCCGCGCCGACGCAGATCGAAGAGGGTGATTGCGACCACGCCGGCTCCCTTGTCCGAAGTGCTGGCCTGATCGTGGACATAGCCGGTGGTGTATTCCCCGGTGCCCACCATGAGGACATTGACTGGGGGGGGGCTTACAGCAGGCATGGGAGGAGGAGTAGTGTCATTGAAGGGATAGCGAGTGATGCTGTGAAGGGTGGCCTCAGCTGCACTGGAAGGGGACAAGTGGCGCTTTTTTCTTGGACTTTCGGGGCAAGATCATGAGGGGCGGAGGGATCGCCATTGGAGACACGAAGGGGAGGGCGCTGCGATTCAGAGGGTGCTTTGGGCATCATTGTTGCATGATTGGTTCGAACCCGTTTACCAGACCTCAACGGGCCCTTTAGGAACGGGAATCGAGTCCCGGCGAAAGACCTCAGGTTCCTCAGCAAAGTCGGGTTTGAGATTGGTCGGTTGATAGCGCTCGAGCAGTCGGCCGTCGGCGTCAAGGAATTGTTGCCGCCAGTCCAGGAACGCCTCGATCAGCGCTTCGAATTCCTCGCGGCTGGAGAGGTGGACGATCTTGCGGTTGAAAGGTTTCGCCGGTCCGAATCGTTTGGAGTACCACGGGGCGACCTTTCGGAACATCAGGCAGGCGCGGGATTCGCCGAAGACTTGGATCATCAATTCCAGGTGGCGCCGCATCACCCGCAGCCGTTCCTCGAAGGTCGGGATGACTTCGGGAATCCCGTGCCGCAGATAGTCCAGGGTCCCCCGAAAGATCCAGGGATTGTAGAAGGCGCCCCGCCCGATGCTGACCCCGGCGCATCCGGTCCGGTCGATCATGAGTTTGGCGGCCTCGGCCGTCGTGACGTCGCCGTTTCCGATCACGGGGACGCTGGCCACCGCATCCACCACTGCCCGAATGCCTGCCAAACTCACTTTTCCCTCGAAGCCCTGTTGACGGGTGCGTCCGTGAACGAAAATGGCGGCGATGCCAACCGATTCAAGCGCTCGGGCCAGATCGGGTGCGGTGAGGTTCTCGTCGTCCCATCCGAGCCGCATTTTGGCCGTCACAGGAATGTGGAGGGCCTCAACCATCAGCTTGACCAGGCGGGCGGTTCGGTCCAACTGGTTCATCATCGCCGAACCGCCTCCTCCCTTCACCACTTTCCTTACCGGGCAGCCCATGTTGATGTCAACGGAGGCAATGCCGCGTGATTCTAGCATGAGGGCGGCATCCCGCATTTCCTCGGGAATGCTCCCGAAAAGCTGGACCGCGAGCGGTTGATCTTGCGCACAGGTTTCGATCAGTTTGAAGGCTTTGGCATTCTTCTCCAGCAGGGAACGGGCGTTGACGAGGTCCGTGGTGGCCAGATCGAGACCACCCAGCTCACGAATCGTGAGCCGGAAGGGCAGATTCGTGTAACCGGCAAGCGGGGAGAGAAAGAGATTTGATTTTAATTCAAGCGGACCGAATTTCATTATTCGTGCGGCTCAGTGCGTCGAGAGCATAGGGGGGGGATGGGCGTGTGGCAACCCGATCTGACGACCGACAAGGGTCTGAAATGTGATCCTCACATGAATCGAAGAGGGGGTTGCAAGACGCGGTTGGGGATGGTTGGGAGTCCTTTCTGGGGGCCCTGGGGGCAGGGTGAGTGGAACGCTTCTTTTACACCATGACCTCCTTGGCGGCGCGGAATCGGACTTGCATCCTGGGGGGGATTGGCGATGCTTGAAAACGATGAAATGTTCACGGTCTCATAGTTGGTGGCTTTTGCCTGCGCTTGTTCTGAGCGGGGCCTCATTCTTGATGGGTGAAGATTTGTTCGATGGAAAGTCGTTTGAAGGATGGAATGGGAACTATCGATACTTTCGAGTGGTGGACGGAGCGATCGTGGGTGGGATGCACCATCACCGGATTCCGCGAAACGAATTCTTATCCACGGCCAAGGAATACTCCGACTTCGAGCTACGCCTGAAATTCAAATTGGCCGGGGATAACATTAACGCGGGGATTCAGATTCGGAGCGCCCGCATCCCAGATCATCACGAGATGATTGGCTATCAAGCGGATCTCGGGCAGCGTTTTTGGGGAAGCCTTTACGATGAGAGTCGACGCCGGAAGGTTCTGGCCCAGGCCAATATGGAGGAGCTGGACCGCGTGCTTGATCGTGATGGATGGAACCAGTATGTGATTCGCTGTGTGGGGCGGCGTATCACCCTGTGGATCAACGGATACCAAACGGTCGATTATTTCGAACCCGATGAAACAATCCCGCAGAAGGGTCTCATCGCGCTGCAGATTCATTCGGGGCCGCCAGGGGAGGCCTGGTATCGAGATATCGAAATCACCGAGCTTCACGCTCCCGAAGCAGGCTTGGAATCCGGGGTTCGTGGGGTGGCAACGCGAGCCCGGGGGGCGGTTCGGATTGATGGAGACTTATCGGAATTCGATGAGGCGTTTGCCACGCCGATCGGCTACTTTCATGACCAGATTGGGGACCGGGCCGCCCAGTTTTTTTATCTGTGGGACGATCAAGCTTTTTATGCCGCCCTCCGAACGATCGATTCCTCACCCGCCAACTTCGCGCCCGATGATCGGCTGTGGGAAGGGGACGGGGTCGAATGGTACTTCGACACGCGGCGGGGGGATGATTTTCGCGGGTTGACCTGGGAGAAAGGGGCCGTCCATTGTTATTGGGTCGGGCTGAAGGGGACGGATTTAAAACCGCGCTTCTGCCTGCGCCCGGGCTATCTGGACGCCATTCCCAAGACCGGCGTTGAGGTGGCAGCGAAGCAAACGCCGGTCGGTCTTGATATCGAGTTCAAACTTCCGTGGGCCAATTTCCCCGGGTTTCGAGCCGTCGAGGGAGCGGTGATCGGCGTTGATGCCGAGCTTTGTTACAGCGATGGAGGGCCGAGGGTGGATCGGGATTTTGTCTATGGAAGCCCCTTGTCGGTTCAACAACCCGCAAGCCTGGCGAGGATTCAATTGGTCGATCGCCTCCGTTCGGCGCATTGGCGCCAGTGCGGAGCCGTGATGATGCCGGTGCGTTGTGATACCGATTGGTCGCAACCCGGAGAACCTAGGGTCACGGCCACTCTGGCGTTACCGCCTAATCAGGCCGACCAAATCGGTCGCATTCTCTTTCGTGTGACCAATCTCGAAGGAGCCACCCTGGTTGAGACCGAAGGCAAAGCCGAGGCCTTCTCCGAGTATGGAATCTTCCGGCGTGCGACGGCGAGTTGGCCCGTCGATTTCGCCGATCCAGGCCGGCACCAACTCCAAGCCATCGTTTATGATCGGTCGTTCAATGAACTGGCGCGGATAGCCCCGAGAATGGTGAGCGTTCGAATGAACAAGGGCTATTAACGCAAGGAGGGGAAGCATGGGGAACATTCGATTCGGCACCGACGGTTGGCGGGCGATCATTGCCAAGGAGTTTACCTTCGAAAACCTTGAGAAGGTTGTTCAAGCGACGGCGGATGTCTGGAAACGACAGCGAGTGGCGGGAACGAAGAAGAAGGTGGTCATCGGCTATGACCGGCGTTTTCTTTCCGATCAGTTTGCGCGGCGGTCGGCGGAGATCCTTGCCGGCAACCGGTTCGAGGTGATTCTTTCGGATCGGGCCCTGCCCACTCCGGCGGTTTCCTACCATGTCAAGGTGGGGAAGGCCATCGGGGGCATCATGATCACGGCGAGCCACAATCCCGCCCATTTCAATGGCTTCAAGATCAAGGCGCATTTCGGGGGCTCGGCGGATGCGGCTCTGTGTCAGCGGGTCGAGAAGAGGGTGGGTTGTTCTGCCGTTCAATCGACCCCTCTGGAAACGGCGAAGAACATCCGGGTCAAGGACTTGACCCGGTCCTATCTTAGACGCTTGACTCAATTGGTGGATTTTGACCGAATCGCCGATTCGAGGCTCCGGTTCGCCCACGATGCCCTCTATGGGGTTGGGGCAGGATGCTTTGATGAAATCCTCAAAAACACCTCTTGCCGCGTGACCACCTTGCGTGGGGAGGTGAATCCCGGCTTTGGTGGGATCAATCCAGAGCCGATCCCGGCTAATTATGCCGAGAGCACGGCCGTCCTCAGCAAGCGGCCTCATGATATTTGCCTCGTCACCGATGGAGATGCTGATCGGATCGGGGGGATGGACGGGCGGGGCCAGCCTTTGACGACTCATCAAATGATCTGTTTGCTCCTCCGTCACCTGGTCAAGAATCGCCGAGGCAAGGGGCGCGTCATCAAGGCCCTCACCACGACCTCGATGGTGGACAAGATGTGCCGGAGTTATGGCATGCCCTTGGTCGAAACCGGAGTGGGTTTCAAATACATCTGTGCCGAGATGATTCTTGGGGATGTCTTGTTGGGATTTGAAGAGAGCGGGGGGATTGGATTCCCAGGACATGTTCCAGAACGGGATGGCATTCTGGCGGGGCTCATGTTGCTGGAGATGCTGGCGGTGGAGAAAAAACCGTTGCGACGATTGCTTTCGGAACTTGAAAAGGAATTTGGCCCGCATCGATACGATCGGATCGATGTCCATTTTCCGCTGGAAAAGCGAGCCGATCTGATGTGCTTCTGTGCTGAGAACCCCCCGAAAACATTGGGGGGATCCCCGGTCGAGAGGGTCAAGACCTTCGACGGTGTCAAATTCATCGCTTCCAACGGAGCGTGGCTCATGTTGAGGGGATCGGGGACGGAGCCGGTCTTGCGGATCTATGCCGAGGCAGACTCTCAAGTGAATGTCAAAAAGCTCCTGCAGGTTGGCTTGAAGTTGACTCGAAGGGTCTAGCGGGCTTTTGGGCTTGATGCGCTGCTGGAGACATTCCAGAGTCGCGCCTTATGAAATCTGCGGGTGCGGATCGAGAATCCCATGTTC
>DEAY01000184.1 GCA_002348345.1 Verrucomicrobia bacterium UBA2970 | reverse complement strand
AAGCGGGAGGCAGGCGTCAATTGACCTGGTGGTTTCCGGAGGGGGCCTCGATGTTGTACCTGCCGATCAGCGGGGGGATCCAGATCGATTGGCGCCAGCGAGATCGTTGGCCATTCCTGCAGCATCGATCCCCATGGGATTTGAGGGAATTGCCGCTCATTGGGGTGCAATATGGTGATCGGACGTTGGCGGTGATCATACCCTGGCCTCACTACGCCTCCCTGGTTTTGAAGAACCGGATCGGTATTCGTTTCTCCTATCCCGAGGGAAGAAACAACGTGGATCCGGCTCAATTGGTTGTTGAATGGGTCGACAACGATCCGTTGGCCATCGCGCGAGCCTTCCGAGCCTGGCGGGTCGAGTCGGAAGTCTTGGGAGCGATCCCCCCGATCCGCTCCCTGCGAGACAAAGCCAAGGCGCTCCCGCACGTTTCGCAGCTCTTGGGAGCCCCCCACATTTACCTTTGGGGGCCGTCGATATTCAGTCGCCACGACGTGCCTCGCCGGCAGTGGATCCCATTTGCCAAGGCACTCAAAGCGGCCCAACCGGGGAGCGCCGGGGCTCGGATGCGCGATGGGTTCCGTATGGAGGAGCAGTCTGCGCTTGACCAACTCATCCAGGCGGATTGGCCGATGGCCTATCTGACGACGTCGATCGCCGGAGCGATCAATCGCGCTTTGTTGGCCCCCAAAGAGCCTGATCATTCGGCGGTGATGCGGCGCGAGCAGGTTGCTGAAGCCAGGCGAGCATTCGAAGCGGGTTTTGGTGCTTTCCTCCGGCCGGCTGAAACGTGGGGTGACGGGTTGTCGACCTCACTCCTGGACCAGCTGGATCAGGCGGGAATCGATCAAGCCGTCCTGGTGATGAGTGATCTTTACAGTCAAACCATTCGTCCTGACGTGGTGGGGCATGCTCGAGAGTTGGGGTATGTGATCGGACCCTACGACTCTTATCACTCTGTCCATTCACCCGATACTGCGCCGGATGAGACCTGGGAGACGGCGCAGTTTGATCGCCTGGCTTTTGAAACGGGGCGGATCGTCAAAGCGAAGGGGCGCCCACAGGGGGGCTTCAAGGGGAGAGGTTACCATTTTTCACCGGAGGCAGCATGGCCCTATTTTCGGGAACGAATCCAACGAGTTCGGGACCATAACGGATACGATGCATGGTTTGTGGACTGTGATGCGACGGGAGAGTGTTTCGATGATTACCATCCCCTTCACCCAGCGAGCCGGTCCGATGATACCGGCCATCGACGGCACCGTTTGCGCTGGATCGAAGAGGATCAGGGAATGCTGGTGGGTAGTGAGGGAGGTTCGATTCTGTTTGCCGATGTGATTCATTTTGGCCACGGGGTGCACACTCCCTACATCGGCCACCTTGACCCTCGTTTCCGGGACCGCAACAGTGAGTATTTTCTGGGGAGGCACTGGCCGCCGGATTCACCCGAGCAACGTTTTAAACCGATCCCGATCCCAACCCATTTGCGTTCACCCTATTTTGATCCGACGATCCGAATCCCACTGTATCAAGCGGTGCTTGGAGACGAGTTGGTCACCACCCATCATTGGAGTTTTGATTCGTTGAAGTTTGATGACCTGACAAAGACCCGGTCGCTTTTCGAAGTCCTCTATGCGGTCCCTCCGATGTATCATCTCAGTCGAGAGATGTGGCCGAGGCGAAAAGAGCGAATCCGGCATCACTTGGCCTTCTGGGCACCGCTTCATCGTCTCGTGGGGTGGTTGCCGTTGACTTGCTTTGAGCGTCTCGATTCGTCGGGACTGCTACAGCGGACACGGTACGGCACAGGACCGGAACAAGTCGCCGTCACGGTCAATTTTGGCGACACAAGCATCGAAGGATTGCCGGGGCGGTCGGCTCGCGTGGAGGGCGTTCCGGCACTGGGCGGAGTGATTTACCAACCGAAGTGAGCGGGCCTCAGTAATTCAGCTCGGCAAGGCTCCACTCGGTCAGGCTAGGACGATCCTCGACCTTGCAGAGTCGGTTCGATTCATCCCGTGTTTCAAAGCGGATCGTACCCTGTCCGGGCTGCGGAATGTCGATGGTGACCAGTCCAAAGTTATTGCCCCGCATGGCCCACAGCCGATTCTCGTGTTCCCGTCCCTCCAGGGGGCCGACCTTTTGGTTCTGTTGGAGTGGGGAACTGGTACAGTCGATGACCAGGGGCCCATTGGGAAGCCGTTCTTGCATTGCCTCAGAAAAATGTCGATCCCCCGTCAAGAACACCACGCCACCGATTTCATAGGTTTGGAGCACGGTCTTCAAGCGATGGAGTTCGCCCGTCGCCTCTCGGTAATGACCTTCGCCTCCCTCTGACTTGCTGAGGACTTGAGTGCCGTTGGCAATCAACTTGACCGGGGCGGTGGAGCGTTTGAGCCCCTCGATCAGCCAACTGAGTTGTTTGGGGCCCCAAATGCTTCCGGTTTCCGGGGTCACGTCCTGGTGCTCTTGGGGAGAATACTTGTGGTAGCGGTCATCCATGAGAAAGACCTCCACCGGGCCATGACGGAAACGGCTGAAAATGCCCGGAACCTCAGGCGTGCCGTAAGCGGGGTTGGCCCACATTTGCCGAAAGGCAAGGGCGGCTTCTTCTCGCAACTCAAAGGTGCGGTCGGCGTTGTTGGGGCCGTAGTCGTGATCATCCCAAACCGCGTAGCATGGCACGGTCCGCAACATGGCTTCGAGATCAGGATGAACGCGGGTGATCAGGTGGCGATGCAGCATGCCCTCAATGGAGGTCCAGTCGCCCACCGGACCGGAGGTGTTGAAATGCTTCTCACTTCCATCCGCGATGATGAAATAGGAGTTGTCGCCGACGAAAATAGCCATCTCCGGCTTTTCCGACGCGATGGCTTTGTAGATGGGGCCGGACTGATACTGAGACACCTTGCTGCAGGAACCGAAGGCGATCCGCACCCGTCCCGTCGTTCCCGCCGGGGGGGCGGTTCTGAAATGCACTGTTGCGGTTTCGCTCGGCGCGGTTTGGCGCGAGACTTCGATTTGAACGGTCGTGGCCGTGGCGGGCTCAATGCCCAGGAAATGAATGACGAAGAAGCCGCTTCCCAGGTCCTCCACGCGGGCGGGGCGATAGGCCCGGTCGGCCTGCCATAAGGTGCTGGTGGTGACGGCGTTTCTCTTGACGCGGACCCAGATTCGAGCTTCGTCATCGTCCACATGGCCGATCATCGGGCCGGCCTGAAGGAGTTTGGGAGACTGGGCGAAAAGGCTGACGAGGCTAAGACTTAGGCTCAACAAACAAGTGAAGGTCTTCATCGGGCCAGCATACGGACTCGACCGACTGGACCCAAGTCAAGAACGTTGCGAGCGAGCGGAGGCATTGAGTTTGATGTTCCGGCGCGAAAAGCCGAGGTGCTGTTGATTTTACGCTTTTCATGTTTGGTGGAAGATACTACGTTAGATGATCCGTCGCCATGACAGTTTCCTCCGGAAACGGGTCGCTCGGGGAACGATTTGTTGGCCTGGAATTGCAACTCGGCCAGTGGGGGGAGGTGACGCTTGAAGCGGCGATGCGGGTGTCGTCCGAGACGGCGATTTACCGCACCAACCATCCCGAAGTCGTCGTCAAAATCTTTGATTTGGACTGTGGGTTGCCCGATGAGGTGAGTTACGGTCCCTACGTCGAGTTCCAACTCGAGGTGGCCAATTTCGAGGAAATCCAATCATTGTCACCCCTTCAGTCGTTGGTTCCCCGGTTCTATGGTGCGGACATTCATTACGAACGCCGCTTTGCCTACGTGGGGATGGAATTCCTTGCCGGGCAGGATCTTCAGGAATGGTGTGACGCCGGAGTGAAACACGGGGAGTCTGCGGCCTGGGTGAAGCAGTTTCGGCGAACGGCTTATGAAACCTTCGCCATTTTGGAACGGTTTCATGAAAACCGAATCGTCGTGATTGATTTCAAGCCGGAGAACGTTCTGCGGTTGCCCGATGGGCATGTTCGATTTGTCGATATGGGGGCTTTCTTTACGCCGCGATACCTAGGGAAAACAAAAGAGTATCTCTACTCTGCCACGCCAGATTATGCCGAGCTCTTGATCGATTCGGCGAATGTCGAGAGTGGGATCCCGCTGACGCAGGCCTCCGATATCTTTGCCTCCGGCGTTGCCCTGTTTGAGATGGTGACCGGAGATTCCCGCTTGTCGCTTGCTCCCGAGACCGCTGAGGACATCCTTCAGGATGCCAGCGTCTATCTGTTTCGTGATTCACAGATCAAGGATACCTGGAAGGCATACCCCCACCTGGAGGGGGTTCTTCCCTTGGTCGAAAACCAACTGAGGGAGGGACGGGTTCTCTTCTCCGAACTCTGGCATATCCTCAAGGGTTACATGGCGTCGGGCGTGGAGCAGTGGGATCACTACAGCGACGAGGAAAAGGATGAGCTCTTCCTCAAGACCGGCGAGGACTTTATCCGTGGTCATCTGTCGGAGTCTCTGGCTTGGTTGGCACGTCCGATTGCGCGGGCGACCACCCTTCGTAGTTTGCGGTTGGAGTCGGTGGCCGAACTGATGGCCTTGGTGCGAGATCCGGCTTCGCAGGAAGTGTTGTCCTTGCTGGAAGGACAGAATGTGTTCCTTCAATTCCTCAAGGAATCGGGTCAATCCAGCAGGCCCCTTGAGCGATTGAATGCCTGGGATGTCCGTTTCCATGAAGAGAGCGGCCGATGGGCGATCAGCGGCCCGGCGTGTTGTCAGTTTGTAGAGGAGGAGGCAGCGTTTACATCGGTCGTCGCTGGGGAAACCGATTACGAAGGAAATACCTACTACCACCTGGCCAACGAGGACGAACCCGGTCACGAGCCTCAATCTCTCATCGAGCTCAAAGAGGCCCGATCGAGCTGGATCCTCTGAGGGAGTCCCGGATTTCTCAGATAAGGGCTTGGTGACCGGGGCGGTGGGGAATCCCTCATGTGCCATTCCGCTGGTCGAGGTATCTTTCTCGAATCACGGATTCGCGCCCTCGCTTGAGGCATTGGCCGATCAGGGACCGGCGCAAGCACCAACCCCGTCCGCGGTGTGATGCTTGACGATCTGTTGCAGCCGGGGATGATAGTCGGCGCCCATGGTTCACCTGAAATGTTTTCCACGCAAGAAAGCTTCGCTCCTGCGGTCCCCTGCCTCGCAGCGAGGGTTTCAATGGGGAACGCTTGCTCTTCTCGTCATCCTGTTCGTCGTGTTGCTCTCAGGATGCGCCCGGTCGCGTTATCGGAAGAGTGCCGACCGGGAGGCATATGGTCTGATTCGAGAACGAGCCTCGCAGGGGCCCTGGGCCCTGGAGGCCGGTTTTTCAATCCAACCCGATCCCATCTCGCGACTTCACGACACCGGGGATCCCGATGACCCGAAACTGCCGGATCCCGGACCGCATCTCTACGCCTACAAGCTTCCGCTGTTGCAGGAGGTTGAAGGGGAGTCCGTGAGGGAAGTCGATGACCCGATGGCTCAATCCGCCGACGTGGTGAGTGGATCTCAGGCGAGGGTGGCGGTGGGGTCAGAGTCGCGAATCGGCAGCATGGCCATCCAACCCATCCCCACGGGCTATTGGGATGATCTTCCCCCCGGATGTTTGGCACGCATGATCGAGTTTGCGAGTGTTCGCGAGGAGTATCAGAAGCGATACCAAGCACCGCCTTCCGCAGAGATGGGAGACCAGGCGGAGCGATTATCCCTGCATCGGATCATCCAATTGGCCCGGATGGAGAGCCGGGAATACCAGACGCAAAAAGAAAGGCTTTATCGGGCGGCGCTCGCGCTCACCCAAGAACGGTTTGAATACAAGCCGCGATTCAGTTCCGATGGGGCGGGGTCGAGTTCGACCCTGAGCCATACGCGGAGCGGGGGGCAGTCTGAAGCTGCGCTGTCGACTCAATCAAACCTTCAAGGACGTCAAGTGATCCCCACGGGGGGAAGTCTTCTGGTGGGATGGGCCAACGATGTGGTCGTGCGGTTTGACGGGCCTGAGGGCTTGACCACCGATATTGGCTCCCGGTTTCTGTTTAATCTCAATCAATCCCTCTTTCAGAGGGATGTGAGATTGAACCCTCTGATTCAAGCCGAGCGAGATGTGATCTATGGCGCACGAGAATACGCCCGATTCAGGAAGACCTTCTTTGAAGGGCTGGCTGCCGCCTACTACTCGCTCCTCCAGACCTTTCGGAGCATCGAAATCGAATCTCAGAATTACTTCTCGCTCATTCGCACGTTTGAGCAAGCGAGAGAAGAGGTGCGGTCAGGGGTGAAAAACGCCCCCAATCAAGTCGCCGTGGATCAGTTTGAGCAAAGCATGCTTTCGGGGCGGAGCCGTCTCATCTCGACATGGAATAATCTGGAAGAGCGGCTTGATGACTTGAAGATCAGAATCGGGATTCCCACGGAAACGCCTTTGAATATCGAGTTGGGAGAGCTCGAGCAGTTGACCTTGTTGGACGAGATTGAAGTGGCCGGCGGCCGGGTGCGGCGTTGGCAAAGCCGCGTCGGCGATCGTCTGACCCATCCCAACCCCAATCGAAATGAGCTTCTCAATGCCAACATTTTCCTGATCCAGCGATTACTAGAGTGGTTTGAGCTTCGTCGGAAGGCGGAAGGACGACGGGCCGATACCCACACCTTGGAGCTTCAACTCCTGCGATTTCAGGTTGATACGGCCGAGTTGGGAGTTCGCCAAGCTCAAGCCGATTTGGCGGCGGGTGAGGTGACGGCGACCCGGAACCCCTTGATTATGCGCTTTCAGGGGAATACCGCGTTGATTGAAGCGCGTCTTCGACAAGGTAGCTCTCTGCTTGAACTGGCGCGTCGTCAGGATCCTAATGACGAAGCTCTTGAAACGAGTGAAGGTCATCTATCCGTACTAGGCGAGGACCTAAAGGCGCTTTACGAATCCTTGGAAACGGTGCTGGATGACCCTCGGCGGGAGAAGCTCGAGAGGCTCTTGAGCGAGGCCATCGCGGTTGGCGATCGGGTTCGCGACCTCTTGGTTTCGCTCGAGGAGGGGGTGGGCGGATTTGACCGGGAGGGTTCCGATGAGGAACGGCTCAAGGAAACGATGGATGCTTCTCAAGGACTCGTCACCGTCGCCGATCAGGCGCTGGCGCAATCCAAGAGCGGTTTGTTGCCGATTAACATTCAGATGGACGACGCCATGGCAACGGCATTGGTGCAGCGCATGGACTTGATGAATGTTCGCGGAAGGCTCGCCGATCAGTGGCGCAACATCAAGATTGCGGCGGACGATCTGAGATCCATCTTGGATTTGAATGCGGCTCATTCATTGAGCACAAGGGACAACAATCCATTCCAATTCACCGGGCAGGAAAGCCAGTCACGAGTCGGCCTGGCGATTGATCTGCCGGTCAATCGACTGCGGCAGCGAAATCGTTATCGGGAGGCTCTGATCGGCTATCAAGTGCAACGGCGCGGTCTGATGGCCTATGAGGATCAAATCAAGTTTGACATTCGTCAGCGGATGCGGGACATGGCGCAGACCCGCCTCCAGTATCCCATTAGCGTCACCCGAGCGGCGTTGGCGGCGGAGCAGGTCACCAGTATCCGACTTCAGCTCGCCCTGGGAGTGCCGGGCGTTCGCGGTACGGACTTGCTGGATGCCCTGCAGGACCTTCGCGAAGCGCTGATCGCGGTGGCCAATTCCCGGATGAGTTACATCGTCGCGGATGCCGGGTTGGCCGTTGATCTGGAAGCGATGGAACTCGATGAACTCGGCTTCTGGCCCCACATCAACGATCCTGAATTCCAACCCGAGAGGAACCTGATTTACCCTCGATCGGCGGGGGCGACCTACGGCGATATTCCCCCATTCCTCAAGGTTTCGAAAATGCTTCGGCGCCTGGGCCAAGGGTCGCTTCCTGGAGCCGATGCTCACGGGAAGGGATCGGCTATTCGTCCGAGCGAGTCGGATTGAGCGTCAGGAAGCCGGCTACAAAAAAAGCAGTCGAAGTGGTAAAGAGGCCCCCAATCATGGCGCGGCGCACCCATTGTTGACGATGCAGTCGTCCCTCCAGGTGGGCTTTCTGTTCCTGATTGGTTCCGAGCCTTGCCTGATGGAGCTCCATGTTGGCTTCAGGAGATCCTTTGGCCAACAGGGCGAAGGCGCAAAACAGGCTGAGGAGGGCTAGTGCCAGGCAGGCGGGGGACAGCAGGCGCGCGCCGAGGGAGGGACGGTCATTCATGACGGAGAGCTTGAATGGGGTCGAGGAGTGAGGCGCGTCGCGCCGGGTAGAGTCCGAAGACGATCCCGATGCAGACCGAGATTCCAAAGGAGAGAACGACGGCCCAAATCCGAAAGACCGTTTGAATATCGGAAGTCAGGGTCACGATGGTGCCCATCGCCAAGCCGACGACCACCCCGATGAGGCCTCCCGTCCCGGAGAGTACCGTGGTTTCCACCAGAAACTGAATGGTGATGTGGTGTCGCTTGGCTCCGAGGGCGCGCCGTATGCCGATTTCCTTGGTGCGCTCTGTCACCGTCGCAAGCATGATATTCATGATCCCGACGCCACCAACCAAAAGTGAGATCCCGGCGATTGAACTGAGCACCAAGTTCCAGATGCGTTTTTGACGCTCTGCCTGTCGCATGAGTTCGAGCGGGACTTGAATCTCGAAATCTTTCTTGGGATGGTTTTTTTCGAGAAGTTTTCGAGCCATGGCCGCGGTCTGGCTGACCAGATCCTCGTCTTCCACGGTCAGGGTAATCTCACTCAACTGGGTGCGCTCGTAGTCTCGACTGCCGGAGCGAACAATCATCTGCAGCTCACCAAAGCGTCGTTGGGCCGCAATGATCGGGATATAGATATCATTGTTCATGTTCTGTTGACCGACTGCGCCAGGCGTTTCAACCCCGCTTGCCTGTCTGTCCAAGATGCCAACCACGCGATAAGCTTGCGTGCCGAGGAAAACGGTTTTGTCGAGGGGATCTTCAAAACTGAAAAGGGATCGGGCTGAACCGGCTGCCAGAACGGCGACGTTCGCGGTGGTGTCTTGGTCCAATTCTGTGAGAAAGCGTCCGCGTTTGATTCGAAGGTTCTTGACGTCGAGATAATCGGGAATGGTTCCCAAGATCCTGGCATTGGGAATCCGGAAGCGACCTTGGTGGGCGTTCCGTCTGACCAATGCCAGAGGAACGACTTTTTCGACGATGGGCAGCGTGGAGGAGAGGAGATCGAGATCGCGGTATTTGAGCCCGTAATCGAGAACGCGACTGGTTTTTTCTTGTGTCGTGGCGGTGTTTCCTGATCCCTCTTCAGGGAGGGCGCTGTCGTCTGGTTTGACGCTCCGGATGATGACGTTGGCTGCGCCGAGGCTTCGAATCTGCTCGATGGCTAGCTGTTTCGAGCCCTCTCCGACCGCGAGCATTGAAATCACCGAGGCCACCCCGAGGATGGTGCCGAGAATGGTGAGGAAACTGCGCAACTTATGTTGCCTCAGATTCCGAAAGGTGAAAACCAGAACCGATAAGAGGCTACCCATCGTTGCTGAGGCCAGAGGATGCCTGCTCTTCGTTTTTCCCGGACTCTGTGCTCGTCGAAGTCTCGTCGACGATAGCCATCGGGTTCAACACGATGCGGTCGCCTTGGTCCAGTCCCTCCAAGATTTGAACGAATTTTTCGTTGGTGCGACCAAGGACGATATCCTGTGTCTCCACCCGACCCGAACGGTCGACATAAACCCACGTCTGCTCCTTGATTTGCACGATGGCTTGAACGGGGATGGTGATCACGTTTTCCAGGTGGTCGATGTGGATCTCGACCACGGCGGTCATGCCCGGCTTGATCATGGACACTTCCTCGTCAACGGTGATGACGGTTTCGTAAACCTTCGTGTCGGAGCTCATGTAGTTTCCCTGATCGGGCAAGACGGCAACGGACTGGACGACTCCCTGATAAAGTGAGTTGGGAAGCGCATCGATCCGGATGGTGGCTTCTTGTCCGGATTGAACTTGATCCAGGACCGACTCGTGAATGGCGGTCTTGATCTGCATCTTGGCGAGATTGGGGAGCGTGAGAATCTTTTGGCGATAGCGGAGGTTCGACCCTGGGCGGATCTCCATATAGGAGTAGCGGCCTCGATTGGCATAGGCGACCAGACCGTCTTGGGGCGCATAAATCCGGCAATTCGCGATGAAGTTTTTGTAGCGCTCGAGGCGTTCGGTTTCCTTGTTGAAATCCTCGGTGGCCTCATCGAGCTCGGCTTTCGATTGGTCAAGAAGCGCTTCATTGTCGCGTTCGATTTGTTGGAGGGTACGTTTGGCGGAGGCGAGTTTTCCTTCCAGTTCCATTTTCTGTTTTTTGTATTCGTACTCCAGGAGCTCACGGCGCTTTGCGATCGCGGAAGCGAGTTGACGGTTGGAACGCATGGCTTGGAGTCGGGCTTCGGCAAGTTCGCCGTGGCTTCGGTAGCCGAGATTGTAGAGCTGTTGAACGCCCTCCAGATTGGTTTGTTCAATGAGCCGGCTGGCCTCGGCTTCTTGGATGGAAAGTTCGATGTCTTGAAGGCTGATTTGAAAGGTGCCCCCTTGTTCATCCTCGTATTGTTCGAGCGCGATGCGGGCCAGTTCAACCTGAAGGATTCCCTCTTGGTAGAGGGTATGGTTTTGGGTGATTCGGTTTTCGTATTGAATCTCCGACTTCGTCTTGGCGGCGCGGGCTCGATTGGTTTCGAGGATCTGTCGATCGAGCCTCTCGGTTTGAGAGGCGGCGTCGAGCTCAACGAGCAGGTCTCCTTTTTTCACTGCGGAGCCGTTGGGAATGACCCAGACAATGGGGGTCCCGTGAATCTCATCCCCCGAAACGTCATCAACCATACAGCGGACGTCGATGTTTTCCTGGCTTTCGAGATTGCCTCGCTCGGTGACCTTGATGGGCAGATCGCCCTTTTGGACGGTGTACCAGATCAGATTGGCATCGGTTTTTCCAAGTCCGCCACTGAGGAGAGCGGTCGCGGCAACCAGGAGGCCCCCACCGACCGCAAAAAGCGAGAAAAGGACATACTTGCGATTCTCTGGACGTTTTAGACTCTCTACCAATCGTTTGATCATTTGCAGATGATTAGAGTCCAGTTTGGAACACTCCCGTTGGTTTTTCAAACCATTGTCTGGCCTTCCTTGATTTCCTCGGGCTGGCGGGATTGGTTTGGGTCATGCTGAGGACAGAACGAGCGCCTTCGGGATCCCGTTCATGAGGATGAGGTCTTTGGAGGATTCCTTGGAGAGATGATCGGCCGTCTCACGCCATGATGAAACGCGGTTGCAATGGTAGGGACCCAAGGTGGCACCCGCCGATGCTGTCGGGAGAACGGCTAGCTCGCATGATGGATCTGCGTCGTGATTTCGATTGCCAGATCCAGCGCTTGTTTCGCTGATTCCCCCGTCACCACTGGTTTTTGCCGCGCTTGCACGCATTCGACGAAGCTCTGTAATTCGAGTTTCAGGGGTTGGTCCTTCTTGATCGGGACGGCTTCGCGCATGATCCGGCGGCCGGCAAACTCGCTCACCACGCTGAGGTCCTTCTTTTTCGTAGCGAGGAGCTTTCGAAAAAGAGAGGATTCTTCCTCATCTTCCCGAGCGATTCGATAGATGAAGCCTTCTTGTTTTCGGTAGTCGAGGGATACATAGCTTGCCGGATCGCCCGAGCTGAAGACTCGAATCTTGCGCATCTGATCCGGACTGATTCGACTCGCCGTGAGGTTGGCGACGCACCCGTTCTCAAATCGGAGCCGAGCGTTGGCGATGTCTTCGGATTTGCTGAGAACAGGAATTCCCACGGCATCGACGGAGACGACCGGCGAGGCCACAAAGGCGAGTACGACGTCAAGGTCGTGGATCATCAGATCCAGGACCACGCCGATATCCGTGCTCCGTGCAGGAAACGGGGAGAGTCGATGGGCTTCGATGAATCGAGGCTGGGTTGCCACGGACTGGAGATAACGAAAGACGGGATTGAAGCGCTCGACATGCCCCACCTGAAGTACTAGATCTTGCTGTCGACTCAAAGCGACCAGTTCGGCGGCCTGCTGGGGTGTTTCCGTCATCGGTTTCTCAACGAGAACGTGTTTGCCTTGCTGGAGCAGGTCTCTGGCGAGATTGAAATGGGTCACCGTGGGCGTCACGATACTGACTGCGTCCGCGTCTTGCGCGGCCTCGGCAAGGGAGCGGGCCAGTGGCACTTGAAATCGCTCCGCCAAAGCCGCTGCGGCCGCCGGGTTCTGATCGAAGATTCCGGCGACTTGGACCGCCCCCGTTTCGGCGAGTTCCGTGTAGAGGCGAACATGATGGCTGCCCAACGCCCCCGTTCCGATGACCGCCACTTTGATCGGATGTGCCATGGCCCCGAGCTTAGCGTGGGAAAGGCTGAGCGGCGATTCTTATTCTGATGATGGGGGAGCGAATCCAAGATCCATTCCAAGAACTCGTCGAATGGAGAATTCTTTTTTGAGAGGGGGAATGGCTTCTAATTGGCTTGCGGTCGGTAGCAGAGCCGCATAGGTTCGCCGCGATCATGGCCCTGGTATTGGCGATCATCCTAGGATATCTGTTGGGTTCGATTCCGTTCGGCTTTCTGATGGGAAAGTGGAGGGGCATTGATCTGAGACGGGAGGGCAGTGGCAATATTGGTGCCACCAATGCCCTTCGGATTCTAGGAAAGCCGGCGGGGATCACCGTCCTGGTTCTGGATGCCATCAAAGGCAGCCTTGCCTGTTGGGCCGCTCCGGCCCTGGCCAGTGCCATGGGGGTTGCGTCCTTTTCGACCGACATCGGCGCAATCTCGGCAGGTTTCGCAGCCGTGCTGGGTCACAACTACACCTGTTGGCTGAGGTTCAAGGGTGGCAAGGGCATTGCGACCTCGGCCGGGGTGCTGCTCGCTCTGACGCCGGGTGGTTTGGCAATTTCACTGGGGACCTTTCTTCTATTGTTGGCGCTTACCCGTACGGTGTCGATCGGTTCGATCGGCGCCGCCGCCGTTCTGCCCTTGGGCGCGTGGATGATGGGCGGACGAGGGCTCCTGCTGGCGGTGACCTCAACGATGGGTCTGCTCGCAATCTACAAGCATCGGGCGAATATTCAGCGACTGTTGGCGGGGACCGAACCTCGGATCGGGAAAGGGTCGAAGTGACGAGGCGGGTGGGTGTCCTGGGAGCGGGTGCTTGGGGATCGGCTTTGGCGAAGATCATTGCCGATAATGGGCATCAGGTCACACTTTGGGGACGGGATGGGGGGCTGCTCGAGGCGATCCGAGAATCTGGAGAGAACACCCGCTATCTTCCAGGGGTTCCGCTTCCTCATCTGCATCGATTGGAGGGGGATCTGGCTCGTGCGATTGAGTCCGCAGAAATCTTGGTCGTCGCCGTGCCGTCAAGGGGGGTTCGTCAAGTGGTGAATCAGATCACTGAATTTGAGGGGCCAGTGGGAACGGTGACCAAGGGGATCGAATTTGAAACGGGATTGACCATGAGCGGCGTGCTCGCCTCCGAGTTGCCACGGTCAGTTCCCGTAGCGGTCTCCGGGCCCAATATTGCCCAGGAAGTGGCCCTCGGTATGCCGGCCGCGACGGTGGCGGCGAGTGCTGACAGAACCGTGGCGTCGGAAGTGCAGGCGTTGCTTCATCGACCCACCTTCCGGGTCTACACCACCTCCGACGTTCTTGGTGTGGAATTGGGCGGTGCCTTGAAGAACATCATCGCCATTGCGGCGGGGGTGTGCGACGGCATGGGGTTCGGAGATAACACGAAGTCGGCGTTGTTGACTCGGGGGCTCGCCGAGATTCGTCGTCTGGGGATTGCGGTGGGAGCCAGGGCGGAAACCTTTCATGGCCTCTCCGGACTAGGAGATCTGACGGTCACCTGTTTTTCACCACAGAGCCGCAATCGCACGTTCGGCGAGCGATTGGTCAAAGGCGGTGCACTCGACGGGATCCTGGCCGCCAGTCGATCGGTAATCGAGGGCGTGCCGACCTCCAAATCAGCCCATCGACTGGCAAAAAAAATCGGCGTGGAAACTCCGGTGATTGACGAGGTGTATCAGATGCTTCACGAAGGAAAACCGCTTTCCGAAGCCGTGAAATCGTTGCTTGGTCGTGATTCCAAGGAAGAAGACTAGCTTGCGCTCCTTTCCCCGGGGGGCTTCAAGTCAACTCTTTCCGAATGCGGGCGAGAAGATCGGAATACTCGTTGTACGCCTCGTAATGCGGGAAGGCTTGCTTGATATTGTCGGGGGCGTGAAACAGAAAACCTACATCGGCCTCCCCTAGCATGGTGGTGTCATTGAATGAATCGCCCGCCGCGATCACCCGGTAGTTCAACGATTTGAAGGCGGCCACCGATTTTTGCTTCTGGTTTGGTTGGCGGAGGCGGTAGTGCTTGATGCGATCCTCTTCGATTTCTAGTCGATGGCAGAAGAGGGTTGGCCAGTCGAGTTGCTGCATGAGAGGCTTGGCGAAATCTTCGAAGGTGTCGGAGAGGATGATCACCTGAGTAAGGGATCGAAGCTCATCCAGAAACGCCTTCGCACCCTCAAGCGGAGTGAGGGTTCCAATCACTTCTTGAATGGCCGAAAGCGTCAACTTGTTTTCGTTGAGGATGTTCAAGCGGCCTTGCATCAGCTCGTCGTAGTCGGGGATATCCCGAGTGGTTAATTTGAGCGATTCGATGCCGGTCTTCTCTGCGAAAGCAATCCAAATCTCTGGGACCAAGACCCCTTCAAGGTCGAGGGTGACGATGGTTTGTTGTTGGCTCATGAGTTTTTGTCAATGATGAGCCGCCGACGGGATGTGGCGGCCATTCGATCGGCCGAAGTGTTTAGAATCAGTTTCACATTACGCAAGGCATAAATCCCGGAGAGCGGCCGCGAGGGTTGTGTCTGTCGCGGTTGGGTTCAAGCTTCGTTCGATTCGTGGCGAACGCGGAGCCGAACCGGTGGAGGGTTCGGTCCTGTCACTTTCAGTGACTCCCGACCCGGTAGGCGACCATTTGTTTTGGACTTCTGGCATAGAGTACGCCGTCGGAAAGCGCCGGATAAGCCCGGACGCCGGAGGGAAGAATCTGGGCGCGATCCAGTTCCTGGTAAGCCGAGGGATCGGCTTTGGCCAGAATTAATTCCCCGGTCTCTTGGAGGATCAATAGCTTCCGGTCGGCGAGGATCAGGGTGCCGATCTCGACGC
>DEAY01000375.1 GCA_002348345.1 Verrucomicrobia bacterium UBA2970 | reverse complement strand
CCTTATCCCGGTCGCTTGATCGCCGTTGAGGGGCTTGATGGCTCAGGTAAGTCGACCCAGATCTATCTTATCAAAAAGTGGTTGGAGGGCCAGGGCATCCGCGTGTTCTTCAGCAAATGGAATTCTTCGATCTTGGTCAAGTCCGCGACCAGCAAGGGAAAGAACCGTGCCCTCCTGACCCCAACCACATTCAGTTTGATTCACGCAACCGATTTCGCCGATCGATATGAGAGACAACTGGTGCCTCTCCTACGAGCCGGCTACATCGTCCTCTGCGATCGCTACATCTACACGGCCTTCGCGCGCGACACCGTCCGGGGCTGCCCGCCGGGTTGGGTCCGTGAAATTTACGATTTCGCCGCCAAACCGGATCTCGTGTTTTTCTTCAAAGCCGCACTCGAAACGTCCCTCGGACGCATTCTCCAGGGGCGGACCCAACTCAAGTATTTTGAGGCCGGGATGGATCTTCGACTCTCGCCTGACATCCAGGAGAGTTTCCGGATTTTTCAGTCGAGAATCCTTGAACAGTATCTTGCGATGAGCACGGAATTTGATTTCACCGTCGTTGATGCCAACCGATTGGTCGAGGAACAACAGAGCGTCCTGAGACGCATCATCACCTCGACCATTGAGCTGAACGACTTCCGCAGCGAACGAACCCCGTCATGAGCCCCCACCCACCCTCCCAAGAAGTCCTTGTTCCGGTCTCAGCCCCCAAACGCTTTTACGGGAAAGGAATCCCCGGCATCGACATCCATGAGCTGACCGGAAAACTGATTGTGATCGAAGGGGCGGATGGTTCCGGCCGATCGACCCAAATCGGACGCCTCGTCGATTGGCTGGAGGCCTCGGGACACGGCACGGTGCAAGTGGGTCTAAAGCGTTCAAGCCTGATTAGCGAGGAACTCGAACGAGCCAAGGAGGGCAATGTCCTCTGTCACACCACCATGAGCCTTTTCTATGCGACGGATTTCGCGGACCAGACGGAGAACATCATCATCCCCGCCCTCAAGGCCGGATTCATGGTTTTGGCGGACCGATACATCTATACGCTGATGGTTCGAGACCTCGTCCGTGGTCAAGAATTCCACTGGGTGAAGAACCTCTATGGAATCGCCCTCATCCCCGACGCGGTGTTCTACCTCAACGTGCCACCCCAGCAGTTGATCCGACGTTCCTTCGCCAAGAATCATGCCCTCGACTACTGGGAAAGTGGAATGGATCTCGGCTTGTCCCGCGACATGTTCGACAGTTTCCTTCAGTATCAAGACCTGATTCGCGAGCACTTCATGCAACTTCAGGAGGATTTTCGGTTTGAGATCATCGACGGGACCCGATCAGCCGACGAAGTCTACTCGACCCTGAAGCAACGGGTGACGCGGGTGTTGGCCGGCGAGTATGCGCTGGGGGCTCTCGATCAGGAACCATCGCCGCCTTTGACCTGAGCCTCCATCGTCTTGTCACGAGCATTGGCATCGATCTCAATCTGATCATCCCGTGGACCGGTCAGGGGATCGCGCAGGTCATGACAATCGGCCCGATGCTCAGCAACCCGCAACGCCGGCTCCACTTCAACCTTCAGCGGCCTCACCTTTTGGCTCATGAACGCGTGATCAATGCGCAGCCACGGCTGGAACAACGCAAGGGGATTGCGGGTCTTCCCCGGACACGTATATCCAAAGCCTTCTCCGACGGCAGCAAATCCGTCGGTCCATGCGTTTCGAAGCTGCCGGTAGACGTAGCCTTGGGCCGGAACATTAAAATCCCCCATCAGAACAACGGGATCCGTCTCTTGCCTGCTTCGCTCGATCAAGTCCTCGGCCATCCGGATCTGCTCCATAAAGAAATCTCGATTCTGGGCACGAACTTGTCTGGCGTAACCTTGGGTGCTTCCAAGAATCGCTTCAACCGAGGCCCAGTCGTCGATTCCAGTGATCAAGAATCGTCGAGTGGGAAAATGGACGTTATAAACCACCAACCGACGCCCCGGCGCCACTTGAATCACATACCGAGCGGCAATCGGAACCCCTCCCCATCTCGGTTGATCAAGCGCACCCGCCTCGAGAATCGGAAACCGAGTCACTACGGTGAATTCCCCCTCGTGGTGTCGTTCGAGGTCCGGATACCGTTTCCGGTAATAGCGAGCCGATTGGGCCTCTTGAAAAAGAAAGATATCCGGACGATGCAACGCAGCAAACTCGTCGACCGTCGTCCTCGCGTTATTCCCGACGTTATTGCTCAGGAGGGTGACCGTGAGGTCATCCTCCCCCTGCTGGGCACCGCCTCCCATTCGGTAGTCGGCAAAAAGGAACAAGTATCCGACACAAAAAGCCAGCAGTAGCAATCCCGTACGAAAACAAAACACAAGCGCAAAAGGAAGAAGGCTACACACCGGCAACACCCATAACAGGGGAGGCACATAAAGGAAGATCCCCAACAACCAATGACGCTCTCCGTAACTATCCAGCATCATGGTTCCGAACAACGACATCACCAAGACGGCGATCGACAAGACTCTGAAAAAACTACCCGCGATCTCCCATGCCGCTCGAACGAACATAATCAGGCTCCCCACCCTCCGGTTCGGACGATCACCATGCCCCGGTCCGCCCTGCTTGCTGCCGTCACTCATGAAAGCCACCCAGCAACCGCCTTTCGTCCCTCGAGTTCCCCACGGGCTCGGCAAAGGCGGCGTTCATTCCTATGAGTTCGGCCCCGCCCCACCGTCGATCTTAGATGCAGGATCGTGGTGGGTTGAGCCCTGGTAAAGGAAAGAGGCGGAAACTGATCATTTCCAACCATCTCCTCTGGCCGGCAGACGGATCCTCTCCCCCCATCCCTACAAGCCACTTCTTGATCAATGTTTCGAAGCCAGGCGTTCCAGGTCCCGTCGTTCCCGAACTTGGGGGCCAATCGCCAGACCGCCACTGTTTCGGCCCATTGAAGCCCAACGTCGGCAACGCCTCTTTCGTTGACAGAAAACAAAGGACGCGTCGGAATCCGAAGGGTCCCGCCCCTGAAATCAAACCCAAGCGGGACCACTCGAAGATCGCGTAACGGAAGCGGTTCATCGGAACAATGCTCAAAGCCAAGACATTCCATGGGCGAGAACGAATCCCTTCCAAAGCAACGTTCGCTCACAGCCAACGGCGATGCTGGGGAAAACCTTCCGTCCCTCGAAGCGGCCTGGGGCGGGAAAGGGGCCACGGTCGAGCCACCCGTTCCCTTTCGACCCACCAACTCAGCATCGATCAAAAATGAAAGCCCATTGAGCATCGAATTCAAAGCGTGAATGGCCAGTACATTGGTTCCCTCCTTGAGCTGGGTTCTAGCCGCAGTGATATCGAACTCGCGAAACCTCCAAGCGGTCCCTCGCATGTCAACGAAGGCCTTCGAGTTCCACTTCGGAGCGGGAGGCACATTGAACCGCGCCACCTCGACCCCATTGAGGTAGGCCACAAACCCGTCGTTGACCTTGCAGCGAAGAATCAGACGCTCCAAGGAGTGCCGTCCTGAGGCATTGTAGTGGAAAGGGATCCGGACATAAGCCGAAGAGCTCCGGTTATAGATCAATTCCTGAAGCCGGGAATACAGTTTCTTCCCGCTCAACCCGGTCTTGTCATATCCCACCAACCCCTCCACCCGCAACCAACTCGCATCGTCGAACCCCGGCTTCGTCCACGCCAGGGCCAATCGGTCACTCATTGGAATCCAAACCCGCTTTTCCATTCCCGGACCAATCATCCCATGGTCCTGACGAACGGCTACTGAAGCCTGAGCCACAGCCCCCGACTCCTCGCCGGTGGCCTCCGATTGAACCCCGTCATTCGACAGCCAGCCCCCCTTCACCAGATAGGCCCCAAGCGCGTCCAATCGCGATTGAACTCGCTCCGTCGAAAACCCTCGAGCGATCCCATTGGAGGCGGCCCCAAGTTTCTTCTGGAGGGAGTCTCGCGCCCGTCCCACGAGAAAGACATGGGATGCTGGGCCGGCTTCGAGGAGGGACCGCGCCCTTCGGGCAAATATTGTTCGGAATCGGAGCGAACGCTTGAGCGAATCGAAAATGAGACCGGAGGCGCTCAGTTTGTCAGTGAATCCCGTAAACTGAGATTTGCCCCACAACGAACCAGAGGCTCCAGAAAAGCCCATTTGGAAGGACCAGGAACCGGCCCCCTCGTTCTGAGTGACCTGCTCTCCCCGCGAAGGCCAGTAGCGGTCTCCCCAAAACATTCCCTGCAGGACATAATCGGCAAACACGCCCAGATCGAATCGCCCTTCCACCAGTCGGAGCCTCTGATCGTGGGTAAAGTCTGTCGTGATCAGCGTCCTGAACAGCGACTCCCACTCATCGACCTGGCCGGTTACCATGGTTGAGCTTCCCCCTTCAACCGAGGGGTTACGCCGACGAACCGGGGAGGGAATCAGGCGATAGAGGCCGATCGGATGAGCATTCACGACCAGATTAAAGAACACCCCTCTTTCTCGGGAGAGATGGAATTGCGCTCCCACTTCTTGAACCATCCAGTCGACCCCCTCCGAAGCGTCAGGTCCAAAGGCCGGCCGACAATGAAAATCTCGGCCCACAGCCGAACCTTCCATTCCATTGGCACGCAACCACTCACGCACTTTCGGAGCCTCCATGACGACGCGAAACTCAGGGGCTCCGTGCCTGGATCGGGATCGCGATTCTTCCGGAGCCAATGGACGAAGAAATCCACCAAAGCCAACCCTTTTTCCGTCACGCCCCCAGAACTCGACATGGGTCGCCAAGTCCTGCTCCTGTGGAAATGGCAAGTCCCCATCCTCCCCGTCAATGGGTTGTCCCCCCAAGACCGAAAGCGCCAAGGCCGGCAGCGACGGAACCCATTTATCCTCCCCGACCGTGTAATGGTAGGTTCCCACCTCGGAAGCCACTCCGTTCCGACGCACGCACGCTTTGATGACCGTGGGCGTCTCGACCTCGATTGGGCCGGTATATCGGCGCGAATGGGACTTCCATGGTGCTGAACCATTCAGGGTATACCAAATCTCATCCTCGGGTTCTGAGGCCACTAAGTTCACCGAGATTCCGCGTTGATATCTCCCGGGAGGGAGATCTGGAATCGGTTTCCCGGGAAGCCGATCCAGTGAATCCCCTTTGACTTGAACCTCATCACCCCAAACCGAAACATACCTCCATCCCTGTTCCGTCCGGATGAGGGCAAGACGAAGGTCGGCCGAGGTAAACTCATAATCGACCTGCTCCAAAACCCGAGGAGTTGAATCCGCATTCGACAAGATGAACCGTCCTTTTGAAGGGGGCCTCCCCCCTTCGACGGGCCCTTCGGGAGACCGCAACGAATCCAGTGCGATGAGGGTCCTGCTGTTGGGCGGAATTCCCCGATGCGGCAGCAGAAAATGCTGAACGGTCTCCCCCACAAACTCCACCCGCCAGCCTCGACAATTGACGGGAAAATTGCCCCGGTTGCGTAAGGAAAGCCATGGCTTTGGAAGGTCATCGGTCGAGGGATAGGCATCCGCAGCCCGCACCCGAAGTTCAACCAGGTCGACTTGGGACTGGGACTCTGGTGTGGCGGTTTGGTAATGCCACTCTGTCGTCAGTTCCACCGTGCTCCCTTCCCGGTCCACTATCTCCCCTCCATCCCCAAAACTCAGCCGCACGGGCTTCCCCACGATCCCATCAAACTTGGCGACGTAAGGCCCCGCCCCCGCCCCAAGAATCTCCTTGGGGCGCGTGTCATTGGCGACAATGCGGCTCAAATGCGCTCCGTTGACGGGCCGGGAAAACCAGAACCTAATCTCGTCAAAGCGGGTAAGCGCGGCCCCGGGGACGGGATCGATCCGGACCATTCGAACCGGCTCAACCAAAGGCGGAGCGACTGATTTTGCCAGCACCGAATCAAACTCAACGGCTCCCGATTCCACATCCTCAACCCGCCAAGAAATCTCCCGATTCGACAACCAAAGGATCAACAACACAAAGGCGCAACCACTCACGCCCAAGATGCCACCAAACAGTCTTTCAGGGAATCTACCCATTTTAAGAGCCACCTCCCATCACGACGGAGGCATCCTGACAACACACTCAAATAAAGCAGTTTCCAACAGCGACCTCGCCTCCATGCCGCCTGTTGAATCACTCCGGGCGACGCTGCCTTTCGAATGGGTTTGGCGTCCCTCCCACCCCCCCCTCGATCAAAGAGACGGAACCCATCACCCCTTCCTCAATTGGAAAAATGACCGGTTTGGTAGTCTCGGCCGCTTCATGGTCGATCCAGATGAAGGACTTTCGATTCAAAGACCACGCCCCTGGTTCCATTGCTTCCTTCCTCAGTGGCCAATGATGGAGCCCAATCCCGTTTGCCATCACCCGCTCAAAACACCTGACCCAATCCGTTGGGATCATTCCCGAGGGGTATCCAAGCCCCACCGGGCTTGGTCGTCCCACGCATCCGATCGTTCCCGGCAACTCCACACCCGTTAAAGAAAACGCCGTGGCGATGAAACCACGGCGCTCCCCAAAAAAGATTGCGGCCGAGACTAGCGCTGAATGCGCAGGGAGGAACTCCGCTGCGACATCCACAGAACATCCTGATTGTTCGGAGAAGCCACATTCAGAGGAATCTTCGTGCCGTACTTCGGGGGAACCACGGTGCGCGGATCCGTCCATTTCTTGATTTCGGAATGACCATCGGCAAACGAAAAACCACACGCGCCATTGTGGTAGCTCGCCGGGAAATCAATGATTCGAGCATTCCCCATATCCTGAGGGTTGCGCATTTGAACAGCAAAGGCGGCATCGTTAATACTTCCAGGATGCTCATCCACCAGAACCCAGGTCATGGCTGGTCCCGGGTCGATGAGGGCAGACTCCTTCTCAAAGGTTCGGAACTTCGGGGCAGGCAACCAAAACCCGTTATCAAAGGATTGACTCATTGAATTACTTCGGACTCGGGGAAGGACTTGACCGCCTTGTTTGACCGTGGCTTTGTCGGAGGGACACTTGAACACCGCGGCGGTATTGCCTACATACTGAAACAGGGGCCCCTGTTGAATATGAAGGGTCACGTCCCAGTTGTCCCGCTTGCTGGTGTAGTCGAGACTGCCTTCGATCCAGCTCGGCCGTCCATTGACCCGACCGAGGGAAGACACCAAGAACCCTTCATTGTCATCGGCATAAAACTTCCACGCAAACATCAATGTCCGGAGGTTGTTCATACAGGAAATCCCCTGCGCTTTGGCTTTGGCCTTACCCAAAGCAGGAAGGAGCATGCCTGCGAGGATGGCGATGATGGCGATCACCACCAGTAGCTCAATAAGGGTAAATCCATTTCGATGGGACCGATAAGCTAGGTTCATAACCCCCTAATGTTGCCTGATCGCAAGCCAAGATCAACCTTCAAATTGTCCTGTCACGCGATCCGAAGCCGCCCTTCGACACCTTTGCAGAGGGAGTTTTTTCTCGCCAATTGCATT